>CAXBBB010000127.1:0-6681 GCA_963973615.1 uncultured Rhodothermales bacterium
GCGAAGCGCAGGTCGGAGAGCACGTGCAGGTCGCGGGCGGCTCGGAGGATGGCGTTGTCGCCCAAGTGCGCTCTGGCGGCATGAGAGGTCGTGCCCTGCGCCAGGAGGTGGAGAATGAGCAGGCCTTTCTGCGCCAAACACGGCTGCATCTCGGTTGGCTCGCCGACGAGCGCTGCAGCAATCGGGGGGAGATAGCGGCGCAGTGTCTCGAGGCCGTTGTAGCCCTTTCCGGTTTCCTCGCACGCGGTCAGCGCAACGGCGAGCGTGCCTCCGTCAGGATCGTAGCCCGCGTCGTGCAGGTCGAGAAGGGCGGTCAGCATCGCCGCTCCGCAGCCCTTGGCGTCGGTCGTTCCGCGTCCCCAGACCCATCCGTCGGCTTCGTATCCGTCGAACGCTCCGTGGGGATGGGCGGACGAAGGCGTCGCCGCCGCCGATCCAGGCGATCACGTTGTCGTCGAGCCTGCCGACCCGGACGCCCCGTCGGGCCAGCCAGTCGACCAGCAGATCAGCTAACGGACCTTCCTCGCGCGAGAGGGTCGGAACGGCTGCCATTCGCCGTACCAAGTCCGATGCTGCCATCGAACCTGTCGGCCATGCGTCGAGCGCTCCGGGTTGACTCGGCCCAATCGTCAGTTCGGAAGGGGAGACGTACGGCGGCGCGTCGGGTGTGCGCGGCAGTGGCAGAGTCAAATCGGCGAGAGCGGGCATCGCGTCAGGCGGCGAGGCGTGTTCCGGCGTCGAAGCGGCCTATGTCGGCAGGCGCGCAGATGGAGACGCTCGCCACGCCCGATTGCAGGGCTGCAAAGCCGACGTCGCCTTTGACGCGCATGCCGTCGGTGATCCAGCCTGCGGCGACGCCCGCGCGAAAGGCTGCGCCGTTGAGAACGGGAACGCGCGAGGTGGGGTCGTCGGCTTTGGCGCGGATGCCGCCCGCTTCGGTGACGAGCAGTAAGCGGTCGGCGTTCAGCGCACGCGCCAATTCTCCAGCGACCGTGTCGGCATTGACGTTGAGGAGGTTGCCGCTCGTATCGGCGCACAGGCTCGAAACGACGGGGACGAACGCTCCGGCGAGCAGTTTGAGCAGACCTATGTTAACCGACGCGAGGTCGCCGACGTGTCCAAAGTCGACCGTTTCGCCGTCGACTTCGACCGGTGGCCTGCGCGTCGCCACCACGGTTGATCCGCTCAGTGCTGCCATCCCGACCGCGGCCACGCCCGCTCCAACACCGGATGCGGTAACCGTAGCGTTGACCTCGCCTGCGAGCACGTGCGTAGCGATCCGCAAGTCGATGTCGCCCGTAACGCGCCGCCCGGCGACGATGGTTGGCTCATGCCCTAGTATTCGCGCGTGCGCTGTCATCTGCGGACCGGCGCCGTGGACGACGACGACGGCGTGCGACCGGCTCAACTCGCTTACGCCTCGCCATAGGTCGGCCAGCGCCTCGGGCTTCTGAGCAAGTGCGCCGCCAATCTTGACAACGGAGAACGGACGGTCGGTAGGCATGGGCAGGTAGATAATGAGTCCGAATTAACGAAGGGTGGGCTGGGCAAAAAGGCGATGTTCTCGCACCGATTTCTACCCTACAGCAGATGCCACATCCATTCGAGAATCGCCTTCTGTGCGTGTAGCCTGTTTTCGGCTTGATCCAGATGAATCGCGTGTCGACCGTCGAGCACGTCCGAATCCACGACGACGCCTCGCCGAACGGGAAGGCAGTGCATGAACGCCGCGTCATTGGTCGTGGCCATGCGTTGGCTCGTGACGCGCCAGTCGGCGTGCTGCGCGCGGAGAGCGGCTTCGGCGTCAGGATCGGTGTAGACGAGCGGTGCCGACCACGCTTTGGCGTAGACCACGTCGGCGTCCGTCAGAGCATTGGCGGACTCGTGGACTGTCTCGAACGACGCGCCCTGAGCATCAGCGAGCGAACGGGCTTGGGCGACGACGTCGGGGGCGAGATCGAAGCCGGGCGGGTGGGCAAGCGTCACGTCGTAGCCCAGACGAGCCGCCGTCAGGAGGGCCGAGTGCGGGACGGCTTGTGGCAGCGCGCGCGGGTGGGGTGCCCACGTCAGGACGAAGCGTTTGCCACGTGCGTCGGCGTGGCGTTGGCGAAGTGTCGTCGCGTCGGCGAGCGCCTGGCACGGGTGGAGGAGGGCGGACTCGAGGTTGACGACGGGGACCGAAGCGTGGCTGGCAAATGTGTGGATCAGGCGGTCGCTGCGGTCTTCTTCCAGATCGGTCTTCGACGCAAACAGCCGCACGCCCAAGGCATCGTAATACCGCGACAGCACGCCGACGGCTTCCTTGATGTGCTCAGCCCTATCGGCGTTCATGGGCTCGTCGTCCCAGGCAAACCCCCACACGCCACCTCCGCCGATGTCGAGCGTCGTCGGGTGGGCGCCCAGTTGCGCGGCCGCCAGTTCCATCGACGTGCGCGTGCGCAGGCTGGAGTTGAAGAACAGCATCCCCAGGCTCTTGCCCCGCGCTACGTCCGTCCAGCCGGGATGGGCGGCGTGGTGCAGCGCGCGGCCCAGGCAAACGTCCCAAGCATCGGTGTCAGACCAGTCGAGAACGTGGCGGAGGGCGTCGGGCATGGAGCGGAGTGCAAGCGGTGGAGTGGTCACGTCAGACGTAGTCAGACGTAGTCAGACGTAGGGGCGATTCATGAATCGCCCCTTACTGTGGATCGTTGGGAGGGATCAGCCCTCGGGATACGCATCGGCGAAGGCCAGCGGAAAGCGTTCGGCGAAGGCGTCGAGCGCCCAGTCGGGCGTCGTCAGCGGGGGCATCAGGCGCAGCGTGTTGGGGTCGCCCGATCCGCCGGATAGGATGCCGCGCTTTCGCAGTGCCGCAATGACAGGAGCCGCCGGGCGCCCCAGGTCGATGCCGAGTAGCGCCCCGCCGCCGCGCACCTCGCGCGCGATTCCATTGACGGCTTGGGTGATGCGGTGCTGAATCACACACGAGCGCTCCATCAGGTGGTCGCGTTCAATGGTCTCGAGAACGGCCGTCATCGCCGCCATCGCCAGCATCCCGCCGCCGAACGTCGTGCCCTGGTCGCCGGATTTGACTCCGGCCGCGATCTCGTCCGAGGCCAGGACGGCGCCGATAGGCACCCCGCCGCCGAGTGATTTGGCGAGCGAGATCAGATCGGGTTTGAGACCGATATTCTCGCTGATCGAAAAGCGCCCGACGCGTCCGACACCGGTTTGCACTTCGTCGAAGATCAGGAGGGCGCCGACGGCGTCGCAGGCCGCACGCAGGCCGTGGAAGTAGGCGTTCGGTGCGGTCGTCATGCCAGCCATGCTCTGGATCGGCTCGATGATGACGGCGGCGACGGTTTCGTCGAGCGTGTCGCGGGCTGCGTCCAGGTCGCCGAACGGAATGAACGTCGTCTTGTCGAGGGCGGAGCGGTAGGGGGCGTGGTACTTATCGCCGTGCGTGACGGCGAGGCTGCCCATCGTCCGTCCGTGGAATCCGGCTTCCATGGCGACGATGCGCGGGCGACCCGTGTGCGCACGGGCAAGTTTGAGCGCCGTCTCGTTGGCCTCTGTCCCGCTGTTGCAGAAAAACGAGTGCCCCAGTCCCTCAGGCGCCATCCGGCCCAACCGCTCTGCGGCGCGCGCGCGTACCGGCGAGTAGGCGACGTTCGAGTAGAACAGCAGTTCGTTCGCCTGCTGAGTAATCGCCTGGGTGATCGCGGGGTGGCAGTGGCCCAGGATGGTGACGCAGTGGCCGCCGTAGAAGTCGAGGTACTCGGTGTCGTCGGTGTCCCAAATGCGGATGCCCTCGCCGCGCGCGAACGCCATCGGCAGTTTGCTGTACGTCGGAATCGTCCACTCGTCTTCAAGAGCAAGCAGGTCAGCGGACAGGGAGGTCGTATCGGTCATGGCAGCGAAGAGAAAGGGACGAGGCCGGTCGTGTGGTGCAGGCCAAGCAGCGTGTTGAGGTTCTGAACGGCCTGGCTCGCCGCGCCTTTGAGCAGGTTGTCGAGGGCGAATCCGACGACGGCAACCTGGTCTTTGACGACTGCGCCCACGTCGCAAAACGGCGTGCCGACGCTGTATCGCAACTCGGGCAGTCCGTCCCACACGCGAATCAGGCCGCCGCTCGGGTAGGCTGCATCGAACCAGCCGCTTACGGCCGCTTGGTCGACGCCGTCGGGCAGCGCGACGTGCGCCGTTCCCCAGATGCCGCGCGTCCACTGTCCGCTGGCGGGTACGAAGTGGCCGCGCGAGTGATCGCCCAGCGTTGCCTCGACCTCGGGGACGTGCTGATGGTCGAGGACTTTGTAGCCCCGCACGTTGCCATCGCGCGTCGGGAAGTGCGTGCCGGTCGACGGACGTGCCCCCGATCCACTCGCTCCCGTCAGCGCCGTCACGTGCGCGTCGACTGAGTCGAGGTGCTGGGCGAGCGGCCATAAGGCTGCCGTGATGGCCGTGGCAAAACAACCCGGATTGGCAATAGCTCGGCATCCGGCAGGTAGGTCGCCTTGGATCTCGGGGATGCGATAGAAAAAGTCGCCGAGTCGGTTGGGAAGCGGGTGCGGCGTGCCGAATCGTGCTTCGTACACAGCCGGATCAGAGAACCGAAAGTCCGCGCTCAAATCGACGATGGCCCCTTCGAAGTCAGCCTGGTCCAACTGATGTACTGCGGCCGCCGCCTGCCCATGCTCTGCCGCGATCACGACGGCGTCGACGCCCTCCAGGCCCAGCGATTCGGAAAAGGGGAGGTCCGTCTGACCGCGGAGGTGCGGATGCGGCGTCCATACCGGTTGTCCGGCGAACGTCCGACTCGTCACTCCCGCTATGTCGATGTTCGGATGTGTCAGCAGCAGGCGCACCAATTCGCCTCCACCATACCCGGCTCCATGGAGAATGCCGACGCGGTACTGGCTGTTGGAGTCGATAGGATGCGATTGGGACACGGTGGCGGTAGGGGATGTGGTGAAGCGCCGTTATATATAACGGCGGTACGAGGTGTGAGGGTGTCGACGGCTACTGAAGTGCGCATCAATCACGATTGGAACTGGGCGATCGGCGGTAGCGGGGCGGTTTGTCCTCCCACGGTCAGCGGACGCTCGCCCTGGCGCAGCGCGTGGGCGACGAGTTGGGTCAGGGCGTCGGCATCGGCGCGGGCGTTGAGGGCGGGGGTGCCCAGCGCGTGTTGGATGTACTGCTTGCCGACGGCGTTGTCGGTGACGGGACCGGTAACCGCCGTTACGCCGCTACGGTAGCGCTCGCGGAAAATCTGATCCGCCGCCCACGCGCCGACCAGGTCGACGGCGGCGACGATGTGCGCCCTCGTGAAGCTCTGCAGCTCTTTGTCGAGCAGCAAGTCATCGACGCCGTAGTAGCCGATAAAGCCATCACCGAGTTCTAGGACGATGCAGTCCGGCTTGGACTCGTTGAGTCGGGCGATGATGCCTTTGCTGATCGGCTCCATCTCCTTAGAGGTCGACGAGACGATGCCTGCTTCGCTGAACGATACGGTGTGTGCGGCGCCGTTCTCGCGCATCGCCTTTGTATCGCGCAGCAGACTGGCCCCCGTCAGCTTGGCGGCGGCGACGGTAAAGCCCTCGCGCGTCAGGCCCTGAATCAGGCGGGCGCAGGCGTACGTCTTGCCGGTATTCATGCTCGTCCCACTGACCATGACGAGCGGCGCCGAGTGCTGTAGCGTGTAGAGCGGTTCGATGGCGTTGTCCTGGATCCGCGCGTGGTGCATCTCGCCGCCACGTTCCACCACGACCGCCCCCAGCACTTCGACGCGCAGGGCGGGACCCAACTCCGGGTGATCCGACGTGCACTTGCCGACGATGCCCCCCATGTTGAGGATGTTGAGCACGTCGCCCGTAGCTACGGCGCGTGGGATGCGACCCGAGTAGCCTTTGAGCGCTTGCCGCTCGCCCAGCGCGCCGATCAGCACGTCGCCCTGGTTGATGGTGTGAAATGCGCCGTCGGAATCCTCCAACTGGTTGTAGACCTCCTTGCGGTCGAGCGCTCGAACGGCCACGCAGTAGCCCTCCTGAGCGACGACGTAATTCGACACGTGGACGTCGTGCCCCAACCGGCACAGTGCAGCAGAGGAGGCCACACGATCAACGGTGAGAGGGCGAGTGTGGCGAAGCGGCATGGTAAAAGAGGTAGTAAATCAAAAACGACGTAACGGCGATTCGCGAATCGCCCCGAACTCAGCCTGCCCGAGAAGCGAGAAAAGCCTGGATACCGGCGATCTGTGTAAACCCGGCGGCGTCGCGCCCGTCCCAGAGCGTATTGGTCTCGCCGTACGTCGCGACGCCTGTGTTGAACATCGAGTGCGGGCTGCTCGCCCCGACGACGCGCGCCGAGCCTTTGAACAACTCAACGGTCACCTCGCCCGAGACGCGCTCCTGCGACGCGTCGATGTAGGCTTCCAGGTCGCGCATGACGGGGTCGAAGAACTGGCCTTCGTGGAGCAGCATGCCGTAGAAATCGCCCAGTTGCGCTTTCTGGAACTGCTGCCAGCGCGAGAGCACTAGCTTCTCCAACTCGCGGTGCGCGGCGATCAGCGTCAGCGCGGCGGGCGCTTCGAACGCGACACGTCCTTTGATACCGAGGATCGTGTCGCCGACGTGCATCCCACGCCCGACTCCGTGCGCTCCGGCGATCTGCGTCAGCACTTCGATGAGGGCGACCGGCTCCATC
>CAXBBB010000128.1:0-6678 GCA_963973615.1 uncultured Rhodothermales bacterium
CGAGCGGTCCGTGCAGGTGGCTCATCCAGCGGGTGCCGAGCGCATCGAGCGCGCATCGGAGGATCCGATTGCCGCGTTCGAGCGGCTGAGTGGGCACTCGCTCTCGGCCCCAAAACCCACCGCCGAACGCACGGCACCTCACCGACGCGCGGCGGATCGTCCGGCGGCTCGCCCGACCAGGACCAGTAGACCGCTCCGCACGGCGTTCGCTCGGTATGCGCTGATGGTCGCCTTTGTGCTCGTTGGGTTGTACGGCGTACTGGGCATCGCGAGCAGGTCGAGCCTGTCCGAGTTGCAGCAGATGGGCGTTCCGGGGTCCTCCATCGACCAACTGGCGCGCGAGCAGGTCTTTCGAGGCGACGTACGGGTCCCTGGCGCCGACAGCAACGATGCGCGGTATCGGCAAGCCGTCCACCTCATCCGCGACGCACGCGAGACGACGCTCGGTCTCTTCCCTCGCTACGACAACGCCAAGCTAGACCAGGCGCGCGCGCTGCTCCAGACGATTCGCGAGACCGATCAAGACAACTCGTTTCTCCACCTGGAAGCGCTCTATCTCTTGGGTAAAACGATGCTGCTTCAAGAGGACGCAGACGACGCCCAGATCGTGTTCACCGAACTCAACGAGCGCGGCACCCGCTACGCCGAAGAAGTCCAGCGCATCCTCGCCACGCTGACCGTGCGCGCTTCGAACACGCCAGAGGAATAGGCGGACTGACGCTTTATCGGCTGAAGAGGCGAACGCGACGCGCGAAGCGGTAGTTTAGAGGCTGTCTGCCCGCACACCGCTCGTCCTCCCCTCATGATCATCCTCGGCGTCGACCCCGGCTCGAACCACACCGGCTACGCTGTCGTCGAGACAGAGGGGCGGCGCGAGCGTGTGCTGACGTGCGACACCCTGCACATGAACCCCAAGTCGGATCACCACACCAAGTTGAAGGAGATCTACGACCGACTCGGAGCCGTCGTGGAGGAGTTTTTGCCGAACGAATGCGCGCTCGAAATGCCGATCTACGGCAAGAACCCGCAGTCGATGCTCAAGCTCGGTCGCGCCCAGGCGGCGGCGATGCTCGTCGCGCTCAACCGCCAGATTCCCGTCACGCAGTACACACCCGCCGAGGTCAAGAAGTCTGTCACGGGCAACGGCGGCGCGAGCAAAGAGCAGGTCGCCTACATGGTCCGCAGCATGGTCACCGTTCCGGGCGATGCGGGGCTAGACGCGACCGACGCCCTGGCCGTCGCGCTATGCCACGTTCACCGGGCGAACGCCATCAGCCCGGTCCGGCACAAAAACTGGGCAGCCTTCGCCGAAGCCAACGCCGGACGCATCATCGGATGAAACGCTTCTTCACTCGTCAAAGCAAAAGACGATTGTGGATCGACCTTGGCCTACCCCAGCGATGTCAACCCTCGAAGCGAGATAAGACCGGTCGTGCATAGCCTGAAGAATTAACTCTCCATATCCATCGCAAGCTAAGTGCTGTGTCAGGATGACGTTGTCACGTACTTCTTGCTTTCATCTTTCGTCATTCCCGCGCAGGCGGGAATCCAGAAACGAGCTGCGTACCAGTGGATCCCCGATCAAGTCGGGGATGACGAGAAAGGGGGGGGTGAGGAAGCAACCCAACAGGGTGAGTTTGATTGAGCATCAAGACTGTCGCTGCTTGACACGCATTGAAAGAATCATGTCCAGGTCGACGACGACTTGCTCTCGAACGACACGATGATATCGCTGGTTAGCGCGCGTGCATAACGTCAGCGAGACTTCTCCCGACTCATTCGCGCCCAGATGATACCAGGACAGTTCGCGGTAGGGAAGGCGGTGACGCTCAAAGGTTCGCGGAGGCGCGAACTTCAAGAGCAAGACGCTGTCCGATCTGATTTCGACAAAAGAGCTGTTCTTCTCGACTACGGCGAAGAGAAGCGCTAAAATCAGTAGCAGAGCCGGAGGTAATAACAGCGCCCACTTATTCACAGGCGGGTAAACAAACCAAAGCAGCGTCGAAGACAAGACTCCCGCTACTAGTGAAACCGAAATGGGGGCACGCAGGCCGTAGTATCCCGTTGCCTTAGGCTCGCGCCAACGAAGAATCAGAAGGTCGCCTCCCATAAAACCAAAGTGGTGCAGGGGCGATCAGCAGGCGATCACTCTTCCTCTTCCGAATCGCTCGCGTTTTGGGCGGCTTCCTCGGCGTCGTCCGCGTTGGCTTCGGCGTCGGCCTGGTTGACGGGCGTTGGCGTTTCGGCGGGGTTGGTGGCGGCCTCTTTTGCGCGAGCGGCGGTTTTGGGCTTGTCCTCGTCTGACGCAGCATCGGAATCCGGCTTGGCTTCGGACTGCGCGGCCTTCTTCTCCTCGTCCGTCGCCTCTTTGGGCGTCTTGGCGGCTTGGGCGGCGAGGCGAAACTCCAGGTCGCGGGCGTGGATGGCCTGGGCGACTTCTTCAGCCGGAAGGTCGGCGCCGAGTTCGCGGATGAGTTCGGCGAACAGTTCGTCTTTCTTTCCGACGGTGATCCACTCGGGGCGTGACTGCTCGATCACGCCGACGAGCGTGCGCAGGTGCGGATACCGGGCTTCGGCGGTTTCGAGGCTGGCCAAGGCTTCGGCGTAGCGCTGCGCGTTGCGCCCGAGTTGGCGGTTGAACATCTTGTCGGCGGTGCGCATGGCGTAGTCGGGATCGGTGGATCGGGAGCGCAACTTAGGGCCGACGAGGAATGACGAGCAATGCACGGACGCCGTATCGCGCGGTCTTCAACTCGCTTCGCCATCGGACCCGCACGACTCAGTCGGCGTTGAGCGGCGTCTGCACACATAGTCGTGTACCTATTGCGGCAGGTTCATACGTTGAACCCTCGCCGCCTTCCGATCCACCGCCGTGTCCTCGACCCGTCCCCAACGCCTCCCGTACCGCACCGAGCGCCTGTCGCCCGTGCCGCCGTTCCATCGCCGCGCCAAACGCGCGTCCGAGTTGGAGATCGGCGAGTTGGTGTTTTACGGTCCTATGCCGTCGTTCTATGGTATCGGAGAGATCAAGCAAACCGTCGGCCGCTTCGCTGTCGTCGACTTCAGAGGAACGGGCGCGAGCGGCGTCCACGAAGACCTGATCGACGGCCGCTACCTGATCCCGCTCTCGCCTGCCGAGCGCGCGTTGATCTAGCCACTTCTCTGGACCGTGTGTAGGTCGCACTGGGCGAAGCACCGTTTCTGTCTGATTGTACGGACAATGACTGAGGCTGTACAGACGAGCTTGCTTCATTCAAGCCGAGAGAAGGCGATGTACTCACGATGCAGCCGGCAGATAGGTCGCCGGGCTATCTTGCGCCCACGCCAACCTCGATTCGCCATGCGTCTCACCGCTTTGCTCCTCACCCTGGTCTTGCTCGCTGGATGCAACGACACGAAGCGTAAGAACCTGTTCGTGACTCAGCTCGAGGATGCGTTCGAGGACGCCAACTTGCTCAGCCTGACCAGTAACCCGTGGGAGCCGATAGCGACGGGTTCGGGCGTAAGCGCCGACGTCGACATCCTGCCCGGCGGCTATGGCGGCTCTTCGGGTTCGCACCTCTCGGTTTCGGGCTTTCGGAGCGAAGGCGCAGGCGGGTCCGACGTGATGGGCGTCCGCGTCGATCTGGCGCGCAGTCCCGGACCAGTGGCGCGCAACCGCACCGACATCTGGCTCGACGCGACGGGTTATCAGGGCCTGGCCTTCGCGCTCAGGGGTACCCCCGCCACGTACATCGTGCAACTGGGAACGGCGCAGATCACCGACGGCAACTTCTACAACGCCTACGTCTCAGCCTCGCAAGAATGGACCGAGTTTCGGATCCCGTTCTCCGACTTCCAGCAAGAAGGCTTCGGGGCGACGCAGCCGTGGACCGGCAATTTTCTCTCTCACTTTGCAGTCTACGCCAATACAACGGGCGAAATCGCGTTTGACCTGGATGATGTCCGTTTCTCCCTAGCCGATGCGTCGGCTAGCCGCTCCACTCCTGCTCCTCGCTCTACTCGCCTTCGTGGGCTGCCGAGGAGAAAACCGCGTCGACGTAGTCGTCGAGGATCCCCAGTTGATTCGCTTGATGACGGGTACGCCCGAGTTCACCGGCAAGCTGATCAACCGAGGCGGCGAGCGGCTGCCATCCGTTCAGGTTCAACTCGCACTCTACGATAGCGACAACGTGCGCGTCGGCAAGACGTTTTTCGTCGCCCGCGACCTCAATCCGGGCGAGCGGGTCTCCTTCCGCGAACTGATCAAAAGTGAGGCCGACGTGCAGAGCGCAAAGGTAGAAGGGGTATTCCGGCTCTGACGAAGCCATGGTATGCGCGATGGAGCGACATGTAGCGACGACGAGAACGGTCGTTACAGTTGCAAAACGGCGCAGATGAGTTATTGGGAGGGAATGCACCACCTCCCGCCTCCATGCTTCGCCTGATCCTGTTCTCCCTACTCTTCGCCGCTGCCGCACCGCTCCAAGCGCAGCGCAGTTCGCCCGAAGCACGTTCCGCCGACTCGCTTCGCATCTCAGACCTGATGGTGGGCGACCTGCGTCTCCAGCTAGACACGCTGGCAGGTCACATCTCGATATCGACGGGCGAGGGTGGACTGGTACCGGGACGCTTCGACATCGACCTCAACGTGGCGCTCGGACGAGTCGACGTATTCGTGGGAAGCCTCGAACTCGACGCCCTGCTCTCACTCGCCGTCGACTCGACCGGAGCGCTTTCCTTTTCGCGTGCATTGGAGTCCCGCAACGCAGATGAGTTAGGGAGAGCGGGAGGTTCGGCAACCGATCTCGTTCGTCCGGGAGGAGTCGTCAGCCGCCAGCCGACGTCCGGTGGAGGTTTTCGCGTCCGGACCGTCAGCGCGGCGGGACAACTCGCCGACCGACGCTACGACGCGGATGGGCGATTGACCGACATACGAACAGTAGGCCATGTGCGGCAAGCGACAGTGGTAGGGGAAAAACTACTGAGCGGCGGACGTTCACAGCAGCGCGTACGGACCGCCGATGGCGACGAGATCGTCTACACCATCGACCCGCAGGGACGCATATCCGACGCCCAAGCAGCACCACGCGACGAGTCGGACAGTCGGTAGCTTCTTTAGAAGCGGCATGGAGGATGGTCGTTCGCTTATTCAGCCCCGACGATCCACCAGTGGGAGGTTGTCCGCAGGAGCAAGGGCATCGGCCGCCGATCCGATGCGCCCAGCACGTCGCGAGCGGTGACACCAAAAGTCGCCGAGACAGGCCAGGCGAATCAGCCACCTGAGCCGGAGCTTTCCGGCCGAGCAACTTTGCCCGGTGTTGCGCATCTTAGACCTAAGTATTATCATGGTAATACTACTAATCTAATACCGACCCCGATGCCGACCGACAAACGCAACGCTGCTCTGGGTGGACTGGGCGAAACCGAGGCTGACGTGCTCCAACTCGTCTGGGAGATGGGCGAGGCGACTGTTGCCGATGTGCACGCCCGAATCGAAGAGTCGCGCCCGCTTGCCTACACGACCGTGCTCACCGTCCTGCGCAACCTGACCGCCAAAGGAATGCTCCAGTCCGAGCGTCGCGACCGGCGCGACCACTTCACGGCGGCTCGTTCGCCTCAGACCGTTCGGGGCGGCATTCTGCGCGGGTTGGTGGGCAAACTGTTCGACGGATCGCCGACGCTGTTGGTACAGACCCTCGCCCGAGAGGAGCAGCTTTCTGAGTCGGAGCGCGACGCCATCCGTACGCTACTCGACCGGATGGACGCCGCCGACACGCGTGCCCAAGACGCCAATGCTGACGACGCAACGAGGGACGACGATGCTCGCTGACCTGCTCCTTTTCGTCGCCGACCTGGGCCGATGGAGCGTCGCCGGGCTGTGGCTTCCGCTGCTGGGGTGGACGCTGGTGGCACTGGCCGCGCTGCTGGTCGACCGCTGGCTTCCTCTCGCGCGTCCGCGTGTGCGAGCGGTCTTACTCACGTCGATTCTGATCGCGCTTCCCCTGGGTCTGTCCACGCGTGCGCTGCCGAACCCGATGCCCAAGGCTGCCGCACGCACGGCTCCGGCTCTGTTCGTGCTTCCAATCCAGCCCGATCCGATCTCGTTCGTCGCTTCGGAGAGGTTGATTGAGATCACCGCGCCTGCTCCCCCGCCCGACCCGCTCTGGCCGCTCGCTTCGGGAGTGCTCGCGCTGCTGTCGCTCCTCTTTGCAGCAGGCGGTTTGGGGTACGTCGCTCTTTCCGCTCTAAAACTGATGCGATGGAGCCGCAGCCTCACCGACCTGAACGAGGAGAGCGTGGAGGCGCTACGCGAAGCTCAATCGCTCGGAGCGCCAAGCGGCACGCGCATCCGCGTCGTGGCTCAGGACGTGACACCCTGCACCTATGGATTGCTCAACTCGGCCATCGTGCTCCCGGCTTGCCTCGACGCCGAAGCTCAGACGCTAGCGCTTCGGCACGAAATCGCCCACGTCCGCCACGGAGACGCATCCGCTCACTTGGTCTCGCTGGCCTGTTCCGCTCTCATCGCATGGCATCCGCTGGCGCACATGATCCGGCGCCGGGCCACACTTCGCCGCGAGCAAGCGGCCGACGCCTTCGCCCTCGACGGGCAACCCACGCGACGCAGCGCCTACGCCCGACTGCTCACTCATTTCTCGTCGGCGCCCACGCTGGCACCCGCCCTCGCCGTACCTC
>CAXBBB010000129.1:0-6667 GCA_963973615.1 uncultured Rhodothermales bacterium
ATTCCCATCACGCAAACGCTGCGGGGCCAGAACAGCGTCGCGTTCGGCGTCGCCTAGCAGCGTTTGCGTGATGGGAATCGGAGACACGGCGCGGATCGGTGGGGGAGGTGCTGCTGAGCGGGGCAAAGCGCATTCCGCAGGCGCCAGGTCGCGTTTTCGGCCTTTCAAGAGAACGTCACACCGGCGACAGGGGCAATGCGAGGCAAAACGTTCCGCTTTCGTTTTGTGCTGCAACACCTCGGCAACACGCGCTCGATATGGGAGCAGAGCCCATTGGCGGCGGTCTCATCGGTTTCAACACCACCCCACGAGATGCCTGAACCCACACCGCTCACACTAGCCCTCGACTGGACGCCCAACACCAATCACACCGGTTTCTACGTCGCTCAAGCCAACGGCTGGTACCGTGAAGCTGGCCTGGACGTGCGAATCGAGCACCCCGGCGACGACAACTACGCCACGACGCCTGCGCGCAAGGTGGCCCAGGGGAAAGCGGATCTCGCCATCGCGCCATCCGAAAGCGTTCTCAGCTACCGTACCACCGACGAGCCGGTCCCTCTCGTCGCCATCGCCGCGGTCTTGGCGCGCGACGCCAGTGCCGTCGTAACGCTGGCGAGCAGTGGGCTAGATCGTCCGTCGGCGCTCGCTGGGCGCACGTACGCATCGTATCAGGCGCGCTTCGAGGATGCTATTGTCCAGTCGATGGTCCGCGTCGACGGCGGTGGTTCGGGCGACGTACAAATTTGCTATCCGCCCAAGTTGGGCATTTGGGACACCCTGCTACAAGGCGACGCCGACGCGACGTGGATTTTCGATCCGTGGGAAGGCGTGCAGGCAGACCGCGCAGGTGTCGATCTCAACCGATTCGTGCTCTCCGACTATGGTATTCCCTACGGATACAGCCCGGTCCTCGTCGCGCGTGCAGACCGAGTCGAGCAAAAAGCCGACGCAATCCGGGCCTTTCTATCGGCTTCGCGACGCGGGTTCACTTTCGCCAGCAAAGAGCCTGACGCGGCCGCTGATCTACTGATTCAGGAAGCCGATCATTCGACGCTTGCAGACGCTGACTTCGTGCGGCAGAGTCAGCACATCATCGCGCCCTACTATGCGGATGACGGTAAGCCTTGGGGTGAGATGCGCGTCAATGTCTGGGAGTCGTTCGTTGGCTGGATCGCGGATCATGGCCTGATCGTCGATACGTCAGGAACAGCCATTGCCGCTCCTGACGTATCGACGCTGTTCACGAATGACCTGCTGTCGGCGTCCGATTCGGCTTGACATGTAGGGCCATATGCGCCGATTCTACTGCATGACCGCTTTCGACTTGCTGCTCATCGTCACGGCTTCCGTCCTCGGTGTCGGAGCGTTCGTACTGATGACTCGTCGGGGCGCCGAGCGTGCATTGGCGCTGTTGTTAGCGGCAAACGCGTTGTTGTGCGTGCGCGGGCTGTCGTGGTCGGCCAATGCATTGGCGCAACTGCAAACGGACGCGGTAGGCGTGGCGGCGCTGGCGCTGTTCGCCTGTATTCCACCGCTGGTAGCGCTGTCGGCGCGTCGTGCTCGGGCAGGTGGGCCGCTCCTGCTATCGGATCTGAAGTACGCACTTCCTGCCGTCGCCGCTGTTGCGGTCTGCGCGCCCATCGTGGCCTGGTGGAGCGGCGATCGGATGCTGCCGCTGTCGACCGAGATCTTGTATCTGCTTGGCCTCAACATCGTCGCCTTCTGGAGTTTCCGCGCGGCTCGTCGCGACGTGGCAGCATTGCCTGCCCCCATGCGGCTGGTCGGTGGGCGACTGTGGAAGGTGTTTGTCTTTCACTGGACGTTCAGCATGAGCGCATGGGTGACGCACTTGGGGGGCGCTCCTCGCGCGGTCGTCGTCGTCTGCCAAGTCGTGTCGGTCGGTTCGTTGCTAGCGTTCGGCGCCTATGCAGCTTGGACGGCACTGCGTCGGCTGCCGTCGATTCCCCATCCGACGCCTCTCGATCCCGAAGTGGAACAGTCCGATGCGCGTTTGGCCGCTCGCCTGCACGACGCGCTCTAGATCGATCAGCGGTATCTCGTCCAGAATCGCCATCCAAAATGCTCGTCGAGCCGGATGTGCCTCTGCTGGACATCGCCTACTGGTGGGGTCATAACTCGAAGTTGGCGTGTTGCGGCCCATTAGAGTAGCATGAGCAGCCAGCGTCCAGCGCGTTCCGAAAAGCGGGAGAAGCGCCGCTCGACGTTGACTTCTAGGAAGACCGATTGCTGGCGGCCCCACCCAGGTCACGAGCGATTTGAGCGAGCGCTTGGGCGGGATCGCGCGTAATGCCAGTGCGGACGGGCGAAGGCTGCAGAACAGTCGAGCGCGTCGCGGTAAGCCAGTGAAAGCGCTCCGAGGGAGGCAGCAGGCCGATGGGCGCAGCGTCCGGTCCGCCGTTCACTACCATCTGTAGTGCGTCAAGGGCGCGCCGTAACAACTCGGCGTCGACGTAGGGTAGCGAAGAGGCAGGCGGAATGAGCGTGCAGCCGAGAAACCGGCGTTGTCGGCAACTCACAATCGCGCCGACCGTGATGCCGTCGCCCGTCGGGACGTGGACGGCGCGGATGAGTGCGTAGTCGTAGGCGACTAGAGGAGAAGTATCGTCCATCTCAGCGCCGGTACGCTTTCTCGGCGCGGTCCGGCCCGGCAGCGTGCGCGCGCACAGCCTCGGTAACCCACGTGCGCTCGGACGATAGGCGCGTCTGGAAGTAGCGGGCGTAAGCGGCTCGGGCCTCGGCTGCGGTGTCGAAGGGCGGCGTGCGACCGGGAGGCGCATGCATCAACAGCTCGTCTGGTACATGAGCCAGAATGTCGCCAATCACGTCAGGCGTGAGGAGCGGAGCGAGGCGAGCGTCGGCGGACGGAATCTCGGTTGCGAGCGGCAGCAGGATATGCTCCTTGATCATTGCGAACGGCGTTCGCATGCGCTGTTCGTCGGTGTTGGCCCAGTCGTGGTGAAAGTAGAGTGCCGCGCCATGGTCGATTAGCCAGACCTGGGGGCCCACATCCGACGGAGCGACGATCAGGTTTGGGTTGCGCGCCGTCCGGTCGATGTTGGTCGTCAGCGCGTCGAGCCACACGATTTGAGAGGCCAACCGCGGCGAAATCAGGTCGACGTGGGCGAGCGGATCGAACGGAAACGCTCCGTCGATAAACCGCAGGCCAACGTTCAGGCCATGGCTCGCACGCAGGATGTCCTGAATCTCTGCGTCCGGCTCGGCACGTCCAAACTCCGAGGTGAGGTCGACGAGTGCTACGTCCGGCATCGGCAAATCGAGCGTGCGTGCGATTTCGCCCACGATTACTTCGGCGATCAATGCTCGGGCGCCCTGGCCGGCCCCTCTGAACTTGACGACGAACAGCCCGCCGTCCGTGTCGACGAGGGCGGGGAGCGATCCGCCTTCGCGCAGCGGCGTGACGTAGCGGTGAGCGGCGTATGTGGGGAGCATAGCGGCTGACACGGCGCGTGCGGGTCGGGGTTTCGAGTAACCGGGAGCCACCGGTTTCGTAGGCAGCGCAAGCCCGACTCGATTCCGATGACTCTCCAGACCCACGTCGACATTGCAGCCTCACCCGAGCGGGTATGGCAGGTTCTGACGGACTTTGCGCGTCATCCCGAGTGGAATCCGCTCATCCGCCACATCAGCGGCAATCCGCGCGTCGGCGAGCGGCTCCACGTGGAGTTGGGACCGCCGGGTAAGAAGCCGATGGCGTTTCGCCCGGTCGTACTAGAGGCCGAACCGAATCGTGCGTTCGTGTGGCGTGGAGCGCTGGGCGCAGGGTGGATCTTCGCAGGCGAGCACTTTTTCCGACTAGAGCCGCACGAGGACGGCACCCGTTTTCATCACGGAGAGGTCTTTAGCGGAGTGCTCGTCCCGCTGCTCGGAAAGAGCCTCGACACCGATACGCGTGCTGGCTTCGAGGCAATGAACCGCGCGCTCAAAGGCGAGGCGGAGCGTGAGTCGTAACAGCAGCCGTCTAGCAAGTCACTATCGGGGCTACTGCACGACCGAGAAGCGTTCCAGTGCGTAGGTGAGTGCCTCGTGGGGGTACACCCCAGATTCAGCCGAGGAGAGAGCATAGAGTGTGTTACCTCGCCGACAGATGAATCGGGGGACACCGCGTGAGGCATAGCGACGCGCTTCCGTGCGTGTGGCAACGCTATACTCGCGGATCCATCCGTCGACCGATCCGGCGTAGAGTGCGCCGCCAGATCCGAAGGCGAGGCTGGTGAGCGATCCGTCATCGCGGAGGCGCCCTTTGTACGTCATCTCGGCATCGGCTGTATAGACGGCACCTTCGTTCGAGGTGACGACGTATCGGTCGTCCGGCGAGCGCTCGAACGGAGCAGTATGAAGAGGATGGCTTCCATGCTGGCTGTCTTCGACGCTGCGTACGAACGTGCCGTCGAGCCCAACTTCGTGGTAGGTCATGTTGGGAGGCGAGAAATCGGTCGTGATCTCGATCATCTGACGGCCGTCGGCGCTCAGGCGCACGCGCGGTCCGGGATGGTTGCCGCCCCTGCCGATCTCTTCTCCCGTGTTCAGGTTATAGCTGCGTAGCGGTCCGTTCCACCACGGCGAAGGGCGCACGCCAACGAACGCCACACCTGCTCCATTGGTCGTCACCGAAGCTACAGGCACGCCCGTCGCAATCGTCGACACTTCGGACAACGACTCGTCGTACACGTGGATGCGTTCGTCGTTCGTGCCGGCGACGTACAGGCGCATTCCGTCGCCGTTGTCACGCAAGTCGGCGAAGCCGGGCTGGTAGGCAATCTCGACCTGGCGTATCATCGTCTCCGAGTCCAGATGAATCATCAGCAGGTGCGGGCGAGCCGACGTGCCGCTTCCATAGCTCTGGGCTATCGCGTAGACGAACGGATGATCTGGATGCGACGCGACATCGCGAATCTCAGCGTGGAAAGTAGAGCCGACAGGGCTACGAACGATCAGTGTATCACTCATGCTGGAAAACCCACTCGTATTGAGAGTGCGAATACGATAGCTCACCTGAGACGTGATCGGAATCGTGTCGTCCACGAACGACCGCTCGAAGGTGGGAAGTTGGGCGATTTCTGTCCAGCCCATGTTGTGGGTGCCCTCGTGGAGTGAGCGGTCGACGACGAGTTCAGACAGTTCGTCTCTTCCCACGGTAGTGGAAGACAGCGCCCAGTCGAGTCGCACACCTCCCCCAGACCTCACGGCGGTGAACTGGGTCGCCGTGGGAGGGGCTAGGACCGGAACCGAAACCGAGTCGATGCCGCGGTTGCCGTCGGCGTCGGTAGCGATGGCATAGACGGTATGTCTGCCGAACGAGAGTGATTGAGTGGTGAGCGTGGTCGTCCCGTTCCGCGCGACGCCCGCTATCTCGGTAAGTAAACCGTCGCGCGAACTCGTCCACGTGATCGTCACCTGGTGGAGCGGCGTGTCGGGGTCGGATACGCGTGCTTCGAATGCGACACGCTCGCCTCTACTATAGCCTTCATTGCCGTACTGATACGGTGCGACGATACGCAAGGCCGGTGGATACGAGGTAAATACCCCAGGCTGAAGCGAGAGGGTGGCCTCGGCGAGTTCGTCTCGCCTGACCTGGAGGGCAGTCTCCGCGCTCCCAATCGTAGAGTCGACGACGAGAACGGTGTAGAGGCCTTCTGGAACGTCGTCGATACGTAGCGTGCCCAGGTTGCTCGTCCGAAATGTGCCCAGCGGTGGCGTCGTGGTAACGGTCGCTCCGATGGCGACGCCCGTCCCGGACGGCTTTCGGACAGTTAAGTAGATCGCCCCTGAAGGATCGGTACCTGCGTCATCGGCTGTGTCGCAGCTTGCCAGCAACAGCAGCAATAGAAGGGCGAAGGCTGCGAGAGGGAAAGGAGAACGCAACGGTGAAGGGCGCAGGAGGTACAAACGTTGTGTAGAGGGCTTGCAGAAGATAGGGATATTTGGCTTCGGCTTACATCTTTGAAGTCTCGTTCTCCTACGCATACCTGTCTTACCTCCACCGACCCCCAACAGCCGCCGCGCTCAAAGTCGAGGCGGAACGTGAGGCATAAACGAGTTATCTGCTTGCGGGAATGGTCATGGGTGGATTGCGCGAAGACAAGCGCTTCCGGCTCCTTCCTGCATACGAACGCCACGGAGTGGGACGTATTCTGCGCCTCTTAGCGCAGCCGAGCGTCCATGGTGGGACAGCTTAGGCGCACCGGACCCGCCGTCCGACTCCCACGCCGAACCGACGAGCAGTTGAACATATCCAAGATTTTCGGAGACCCCCGCTATGGTCTCTCGCTTCCCTCGATCCGCAGCATCAAAGAGCAGTGGTTCGGCAACGTCCGTGCTGATTTGCTGGCAGGCATCGTCGTTGCACTGGCCCTTATTCCCGAAGCAATTGCGTTTTCGATCATCGCGGGCGTCGATCCCAAAGTCGGGCTGTACGCGTCGTTCATCATCGCGTGCACGACGGCGTTCGTCGGCGGGCGCCCGGCGATGATCTCGGCGGCGACGGGCGCGATGGCGCTGGTCATGATCACACTCGTCCGCGATCATGGGTTGGAATACCTGTTCGCGGCCGCGATTCTGACCGGTCTGCTCCAGATCCTCTTCGGCATTTTCAAGCTTGGACGATACATGAAGTTCGTCCCCAAGG
>CAXBBB010000130.1:0-6656 GCA_963973615.1 uncultured Rhodothermales bacterium
CGCGCTCGAATCGCTCACAGGCGAAGTCGAGCGCTACAGCATCGACGAGGCGTTTGTGCTGGTGCCGCGTGTGCGAGAAAGCGACCTATGGGAGATGGCGAGTGAGATCAGGCGGCGCGTGGCGATGTGGACGTCGATTCCGGTACGGGTGTCGATTGCACCTACGAAGACGTTGGCGAAGGTGGCGAGTGAGCTGGCGCGGACGCAGGCAGAGAGGACGTGGGTGATGCCCTCTCCCACTGCCGAGGCTTTGGGTCGCGTGGCTGCCAGTGACGTTTGGGGCATCGGCCCGGCCTACCAGAGAAAGCTGGCCCATGTGGGCGTGCGCACGGCGTGGGACCTCGCGCGCGTCGATACAGCGTGGGCGCGCAGGCAGATGACGGTGATCGGGGAACGGACGGTGCGCGAGCTACGAGGGCAGGCGTGTATAGGGCTGGAAGAGTCACCGCCATCGCCTCGCGGCATATGCCGAAGCCGCTCCTTCGGTAGGACAGTGACGACGCGGCGCGAGGTCGAAGAGGCCGTGATGACGCGTCTGTCCGAGGCAGCGGCGAAGCTGAGGCGGCACGGCCTCACGTGCGGGCACCTGAGCGTACAGGTGTCGACGAGCCGGTTCTCGGAGAGGCGGTACGCAAAGAGCGCCGTCGTAAGGCTGGGCGAGCAGACGAGCGACACGATGGTGCTGGCAGGCGTTGCGAGTCGGCTGCTGGCTGAGGTCTGGAAGGCGGGGTTCGACTACAAGAAGGCGGGCGTGATGCTGACCGACCTGGCCAGCGCGTCAGCGGGACAGGGGCTGCTCTTCGGGGCGAGCGATCCTCGGCGGGCGGCGCTGATGGCCGCTATCGACGAGGTGAACGCCAAGCATGGCCGGGGGAGCGTGCGGCTGGCGTCGGCCGGACTGGGCGGCGTGCAGGCGTGGCAGATGCGGCGCGAGTTGCTCTCGCCGTGCTACACGACGGACGCGCGCGCGCTGGCTCGGGTCAAGGCGTAAGCGCTATAAGCAAGCCGTCGTCTACCAGAACCTGCCGTGCGATCCGTCGAATGGGCCGCTCACGTGCCGGGTGATCCACGAGTGTCCCACGAGTGTGGTAGCGTACCCGAGTGAGGGACGGTGCGAGCGAGCGGGTGCCTGCCCTACGAAGCCTTGCAGATCGGGTACCGACGATGGATCGTCGGGGTCGCCTGGGTTGCCTCGGTAGCGGGGACCTACGGAGACGTACCCTTCGAGCGATTCGAAGCCGGGCGCAGGGGTCGCAGCGAAGGACCGAGCCGCCGAAGCCTTCGATTTTGCAGACGCGCATCTTGCCGATGTGGGTATCGCTCGTAGTGGGTATCTGATCGCGCAGTCGCTGCTTGACTACTCGCCCCCTAACGTCGCCCGGTGGAAGAAAGTAGACCGGAGCGACCCCTCGGCGGCATATGGTGAGCGCCGAACGCGTATCGGCGAGGACGCGCCGGCGACCGAGGATGCGCACGCGCTTGTCACAAGGGCGTAGGTGCCAGTGAACGGGATACGACCAGATGGACTCTTGTCCGGAGCGAGGCGTGTCGATGGAAGCCGGAGGCGGTGCGTTCTCTCTGATCTCGCGGTTGTAGCGCTCGCGCAGAAGGTCGGCCTGCTCACGCGTGATCATGTCTCCCGGCGGGGCGTCGGGTCCTTAGTAGACACGGTGGTGGGTGTCGAGCACATGCGCGCGGGCAACGGGGTCGCGGGGCAGATCGGGAAGTGACTTGGGCGGGTACTCGTAGATGCCGGGGATCGGCTTGCGGACGGGCTGCTTCTCCATCTCATCGATGAAGTGTCTGAATTCGTCATCGGTCATGGCCTTCAGTGCTGGGACGGATTGGCAAGCAGGGGGTCAACGAGGACGGGCAAGCCGGCCCCCTACGAGTAGGAGGCGGCGTTAGCCAATCATCGCGTAGTCGTACCCGGGCAGGTCGTCGGCGTGAAGGGCGAGATCGTCGCCGGTCCACGTGGCTTCGCACTGCTGGAGGCAGTAGGTAGCTCCTTGATTCCATCGCTCACCAACGATTTGATAGTCGAGGCGCAACCATGAGCCGGGATGCGGAAGGTCGACGGCTAAGCAGGTGCCGGGGTGCTCGTCGAGCAAGGCGACGACGTCAGCCTTGGGTAGTGCGTGCGCGTCAACGAGACTCTGGGTACCTCGGCCGCAGAAGAGCGAGCCGAGCCAGAGGGGGGGGGTAACGAGCACGGTCGAAGAGCCTCCCTCCTACTTCAGCACACCCGACGGCTCCCATCCGACGCGATCGGCCCAGAGGTCGAGCAGCATCTCGGCTTGCGGACTGAGGGTCGCGCCGCGCTCGAGGTTGCTGATATTCTTGGCTCCGCTGGCGTAGGCGAGTCGACGGGCGAACTGGGTCTGGTTCTCGCCGAAGTGGGCGCGGAAGGCCCGGATGCGCTCGGGCGTCCAGTCGATGTGTGGGACGAGCGGTTCCATGAGAGCGCGGTTGGTGAGCGTCGACGTACCGGAGAGCGGCAAGAAAGGTTGCGCAGGCCCAATCGTGTGGGGTGAGCGGATATAGTCGAAGAGTGGAGAAGTACGCTGATCTAGTCGGAGAATGCCGTCGGGGTGGCCCATGCGTCCCACAGCGGCTCGCCGTCGGCATACGCGGTGAGGCGGATCTGATCGGGGACGGGGCCGCCAGCGGGCGGTAGCGGCAGGCGAAGCACGAGCGAGGGCGTCCGGCGTCGGCGCGCGGGCAGGGCAGGCGGTCCGAAGAGTTGGCGGTAGAGGTCGCGCGAGGTGTTCGCGTGCTGGGTCGGAGTCGGCATAGCTTCGGAGAGGCGTTTAAGACCGCCCCCTCCCCCCTTCGCGGCACGTCTGCCCATCGGGAAGGGTTTGGTTGGGAGAGAGGGCGGGCGCGGTCTGGAGCGCGATGGTGATAGGTCGTTCAGGAGATGCGCAGGTGGTATCCTGCTTCGTCGAAATGGGCGACGGCGAGCGCTTCGGCATCCTCGGCTTTGAGCGCATCGGACAGTTCTCGTTTGTCGACGCTGGTGGTGCGGCGGAGGAAGCGCTCCGGTAGCGCGTCCTCGACCACGTCGAGCACAACAGGCCGCGCAGAGTTGCGGCGAACGCTGACGATGCCGAGCGGCGTGTCGTGTTTGTCCTCGTCTCGTGCGAGCATGGCCGCGAGCATCCGCTCCTCCATCCGGTCGGCACTCCTGGTATAGCGCTTGGCGTGGTCGGCGAGCCGGTCGGCGATGGCCTTGGTGCCTTCGGCGCTTGCACGCAGGCGCTGGATGACGGCGACATATCCGGCCATCTTGTCGGCTCGCATTTCGAGCAGTTCGGCGTAGTCGGCTTCCATCTCCTCGGTGATGACACCGCCGTGTTCGATTAGCTCGGTTTCGAGCGCTTCGAGCCGGGCGTCGATGGCGTGCAGAGCGAGTGGCGCGGGGGCGGGCCCGTTGTCGGTGTTCTTCTTGGGCATGGCGGGTGCTGGGTCGTGTGGGTTGGGGAAAGGAGGTTCAGCCAGGCCAGACGTGGGCGGCGTCGTGCGAGGTGCCGCAGCGGGCGCACGTCCACGAGGGCGGCGCGCAGTCGACTTCATCAAAGCGCCCGGCCTTGATCTCGTCCGGATCGGTGACGGGCTCGTAGACGGGCCAATGCTCGACGCCACCCAGGTCGGTGCGCCACGTGGCGCGGTAGTAGCGCACGGGTGGTGAGGGATCGGGCTGGTGGCGCAGGAAAGCTCCGCACATGGTACAGCGGTTGTTGGGCGTCGGGGGCGGATCGGGTCCATCCTCGTAATAGTCGGCCAGTCGGTACACGTCGGGTCGGGTTGAGCGGTGGAAAGGGCTGAGAGGCGGCTAGTATTCTTCGGGCAGCAGGATCGTGGTCGCGTGTCGCACGCCGTCTTCGTCGTCGCCGTCCGTGATGACCCAGACCGTTGCTGACGAGCCTTCGGCACCGGCAGGCAGCTTGTAGACCGAAAAGATGCGCGCTCCGCCCATGGTGGCCTGTTCGTTCAGGCCGTAGTCGTCGGGGTCGATCTCGCCCCAATCGCCGCGCAAGTGGCGCGCGAGCAGGTCGAGCGGCGACACCTGAGCGCGTTCGAGCACGCCAAGCGCACCGGGCGTCGAGACGCAGCGACCGAGCGTGAAGGGTTTGAAGGTCAGGCTCGTGGTAGGACTGGTGCGGCGGTTCGTGAGCGTGCCGGGCATCGAGGGGCGGAAAGCGGCGGACATGAGAGGGGGGTTACGAGCGGATGTAGAGCGAGCGGGTATTTGCGCGGGTCAGGGTGTGGGCCGTCCGAGAGTGGCGATGGTCTGGTTGAAGGCGTAGAGCGGCACGTAGCGCGTGCGCAGCGAGACGAGACCGGCGGCGGTGTAGAAGCAGCTCACCACGTCAAGGTGGCGGGCCGTGCGGGCGAGGGACGCCTCGGCAGCGTCTCGATAGCGCCGAGGCGTCTGGACGTGGTCGAGCGCGGCGTGGCGGTGGAT
Organism: uncultured Rhodothermales bacterium; assembly: GCA_963973615.1. GTDB lineage: Bacteria > Bacteroidota > Rhodothermia > Rhodothermales > BA12 > CAXBBB01. The sequence continues at coordinate 4,469 of CAXBBB010000130.1, forward strand.
GAGAGCCGAGACGCTGAAACCGTGACGCTGGGCGGCAGCGGCGAGGTCGGGGCAGACGACGAGCCAACCGGGAGCGAACCGGACCGGCAGCGCGAACGGATCGAGGATAGGCGTGAGCAGGTCTGGCACGGCGGCGCGGGCGGGGGTCGGGGCGATAGACATGGGATCAGGCGGCAAGGCGGAGAGCAGGAGCGGCCGCGGGCGGTGCGGGCGTGATCTCGGCGAGCGTGTCGAGGTTGAGGCTGCGGCGCTCGTAGCCGCCCCACGGAGCCGGGCGCTCGAGGTCGAAGACGGGGACGGTGCCGCGCCGGATGGGCGCGCCGTCGTAGCGCAGGCGCATCCGGCGGACGGTGCCATCGGCCTTGACGAAGCGGGCGAGCAGCGGGCGCCCTTCGTGGCGTACGAGATAGTCGAGCGCGTGGGCCGAGCGGTAGACGCAGCGGAGCGCGTATGCTAGAGATGCGTGATAGGTGGCGAAGTGGGCACGCATCCGGCGTGCGGCGCGGTGGGCGCGTTTCATGAGGCGGGCGAGGTGCGTGCGGCGATGTACGGGCATGAGATCGGGGCGAAGGTGCCCCGCCTGGCTGCGCTGGTCAGGCGGGCGGGCGAGGCTGGTTTGAGCGGCTGGGGTTCAAGCGGCGCGGCGGAGCGAAGCGGCGGCACACGTGCGGCGGTCACAGCGTGACCTGCGGTAGGCAGCGCGAGCGTAGAGCAGCGCGACGAGTTCGCGGTGGATGACGGCTTCGCGGCTGGGTGTGAGCGTGAGCAGCGCGTGGGTGAGTTCGTTGCAGAGCAGCCAGAGCGCTGCTTCATTGGGACCGACCATTTCGATTTCTCCGTCCCACCCTGCGCCAGTGAGTTCCAGCTCGAAGCCTGCGAAGCCGTCCCCGATAGGAGTTACCTGGCAGTGCGTGAGTGGGCCGTGGGCAGCGTACGGAGGAGCCGGTTCGCATGCGACAGGCGGGCGACCCTCGGAGCGCGCCGGGCCGGGGCTGACGCCAGCGGCGAGGTGCACGGCGACGCGAGCGGCGTAGGCTTGGGCGGTTTGCAGGGCGAAGGACCGGGTACTGGCGGCGACGGTAACGCGCTGGATGCGGACGAGTGCACAGCCGAGCGGACCGGCGAGCAGATCAATGCGCCAGCGGCACGGCTTGCGCAGTTGGCGGACACACCCGACGGCGACGACGACTGAGCCACGGCGGCAAGCTGGGATGCCGTGTGAGGCGAGTTCTGAAAGGTGAGGCATAGCGGGTATTGCTGGTTTTGATGACCCTATTTATACCCTTGGGGTATACCACTGTTTCAGTTTAGGGGTACTTTTATCCTCTCAGACCATACCTAACGCTGTTCAAGCACTACTAACGCGCGGACCAAACCGCCGCCAGTTGAGGGCGTGCAGCCGGGCCACCGCCCCCCACTGCGTACCTGCAAAAGATGCGTGGAGGACGCGCACGCAGGGGCCGCCCGGAGCCGCAGGGAGCGCAGCCCCATCGGGGCGTAGCGACTGAGGCGAGGACGGGCAGAGCGCACCCTTGCGGGCGTGGCCGGAGCGCACCACCTTGGGGCAGCAGTGGGGGGCGCAGCCGCATCGGAACGTAGCCTCTCTCCCGCGCGCCTAGCGCGGCGTTAGATCACCGAGCCTGCGAGACCCCGCCCACGGGCGCCTGAGCGTCCACCTGCCGCGCTCGGCGGGCAAACCGAACCGAGGGGGGTTGGCGCTTGGAGGCGGGGTTGGCGGCGCCACGGCGCTCTGGCGGAGCAAGCCGCAATGGAGCGTCGGAGTGACCGCGGCGTGACCGAACGGGAGGGACGCGCGCGTAGCTGGACCGCGCGCAGACGGCCCGTTGCCGCCTCTGGGTGGTGGTCTCCCCTCTCCCCTATTAACAGGCGCGGTGCCGCGCTGGCAGGACGTAATCCAAGCGAGAGCAAGCAAGTGCGCGCGCGATTGCTGCCGGTTACGGCTCGCCTAAGCGGTTGCGCGCCGTGCTGGTGTCCTTTCCGGTTGCAGCAGCTAGCGTGACGCCAGAGCGCCATAGGCGAGCGGTAGGGAGCCGGAGGTGTGGCGGCGGTACGCTGGCTGCCCTGCGGCGTGTCGACCGCTGCCGCTGCCGAGCATCGCCCGGAGAGGCAGGGCGCGAAGAGCGAGCACGCGGCCTTGTGACGCGAAGAGCGAGCACGCGGCCTTGTG
>CAXBBB010000131.1:0-6621 GCA_963973615.1 uncultured Rhodothermales bacterium
CGCACGTCGGACTGGCCGTGCCGTTCTTCCTGTTGCTTTTCGCCGAGATTCACGCTCAGGAGCGCGTCGGCGATCTCGTTCGGATGGCGCAAACACTAGGCGCAAGCGCACGTCAGGCCACATGGCGCGTGTCGATTCCGCTTTTGCTGCGCCAGGCCGGACCGAACGTGCTGCTGTTGTTCGTGGTGGTGCTCGGCGCGTACGAGGCGCCGCTGCTGCTCGACCGGCAGAGTCCGCAGATGCTGTCCGTCTTGGTGATGCGCAAGTTCGCCCTCTTCGACCTGAGTCAGAAGCCCGAAGCATTCGCCATCGCACTGCTCTACACTGGGTTGGTCATCGGCGTGCTCGGACTCGTCTTCCGCCGAATGCGGGTAGCGGCATGACACGGCCGATCTCTTTTCGCAAATGGGCAGCAGTCTTCGTCGCGTTGTGCTGCGTGTTTCCCTTCGTCGTCCTCATCGGCTACTCGCTCGTCACCCGGTGGGCCCCCGCCGAGTTGCTGCCTGACGCGCTCTCGCTCGGTCGCTGGGCCGAACTCCTGGGCGGTGATCTGCCCCAGGCGCTGCTCGTGTCGACTGTGCTCGCTCTGATCGTCGGACTGGTGTCGACGGTAGGCGGGTTCGCGGCGGCGCGGCTGGTTGCGTACGGACGGTTTGGGGCCCCGCTGCTGTTTTTGGCCTACGTGCCGTACCTGATGTCGCCCGTGTTGGTCGGCGTGTGCCTGCTCGCGCTCTACCTGCGGATGGGGTTGGCGGGGACGTGGGCGGGCGTTGCGCTGAGCCACCTGACGCTGGCACTAGGCTTCGCGACGGTCTTCTTTACCGCCTTTTGGAGCCGACGCATCGCTCAGCAAGAAGCCGCCGCCCGAACGCTCGGTGCCCGCGCGTGGCAGGTGCTGACGCGCGTGGTCTGGCCTCAGGCGCGGCCACTGGCAGTCGTCTGTTTCGTCCAGTCGTTTTTGCTGTCGTGGTTTCAGTATGGACTGACGGTGTTGATCGGGCAGGGCAAAGTCCAGACGCTGACAGTCCGCATCTTTTTCTACCTCAACGAGGCCAATCCGTACTACGCCGCCGTCGCCGCGTGCGTGCTCGTCGGACCGCCCGCGCTGCTGCTGTGGTTCAACCGGCGCTTCGTCTTCAGGGGCAATATGTAACACGTATCCTGTGCCCATGAGCATCAGCACCCGCTCCTTCGTCTCCGTCGACGGCATCTCCAAGCGGTACGCATCCGAGGATGTGTTGCGCGGGTGCGACGTGCGCGTAGAGCAGCACGAGACGCTGGCCGTTCTGGGCCGTAGCGGTAGCGGCAAGACGACGTTACTCAAGGTGCTCGCCGGACTCGAATCCGCGGACGCCGGGCGCGTAGTCGTCGGCAGGCGTCCGCTCGACGGGGTGCCGCCGCACAAGCGAGGCGTCGTCTATCTGAGTCAGGAGCCGCTGCTGTTTCCACACCTGAGTGCGTGCGAGAACGTCGCGTTTGCGGCTCGGCTGCGAGGGGACAAGGACGCCGAGGAGCGAGCGCACGCGCTGCTTTCAGACTTGGAGGTCGCCGAGCATGCCCACAAAAAGCCGGAGCAGTTGAGCGGTGGACAGCAGCAGCGCGTCGCGTTCGGGCGGGCGGCGATGGCACATCCCGATCTGCTGCTGCTCGACGAGCCGTTCGGCAAACTCGACGTCGAGACGCGGGCGACGATGCAAGACCTCTACGCGCGCATCGCCCACGAACAGGGGCTGACGGCGCTGTTTGTCACCCATGACCTGAAAGAAGCGCTCCGAGTCGGCGACGCGTTTGGGCTGATGGTAGCAGGCAAACTGGCGCAGTACCCAAGCCGAGAAGCATTCGTCGCGGATCCGGCGACCGGTGTGCGCGACGAACTGCGCTTCTGGGAAAACGTAGCTGAGCGCTCTGCTGCCACACTCAATCTCTCTTGAACTATGCCCAACGCCGTCGCCGTCATTCTGGGCAGCGCCTACCGAGTCGACCGACCCGGCGGATTGCCCATGACTCCGGTCGACGTTGACACGCCCTGGGGCGAGCAGCGATTGTTCAAAGCCGAGACCGAGCGTCCGGCGTACGCGCTCTTTCGGCACGGACAGCCGCACCGCTTGCTGCCCAACCAGATCGAATATCGGGCGCAGGTGTGGGCACTGCGAGAGGTTGGCGTCGGGGCGTTGTTGGTGACGAGCAGTGTCGGCGTAATGGATGCCGACTTGCCGCTGTTCGAGCCGCTGTTGCTCGGCGACCTGATGATGCTCGACAACCGTCTGCCCGATGGATCGACGTGTACGATGTTCGACGCGCCCTCGCCAGATCATGGGCACTTGGTGCTGAACGAAGGGCTGTTTTCGGTCGCCCTCTCGGAGCAGGTGGCTTCGATTGCGCATAGAGCGGGTGCTCCGGTCGGCGCGCATGGAGTGGTATTCGCGTACGCGGGCGGTCCGAGGGGCAAGACGGCGGCAGAAAATCGAATGTGGCAGGTGCTCGGTGGGCAGTTCAATTCGATGACGCTGGCCCCCGAAATCGTGCTGGCCAACGAGTTGGAGATCGCGTGCGCCGGGCTGGTCGTCGGCCACAAGTATTCCGTTCCTGGACGCGACAATCCCGAGTCGGGCGGCGTGACGCAGACGCTCGACAGTTCACGTGAAGCGATGGAGCGCATCGTCGAAGCCTTTTTGCGTGAGGCCCATCCGGTGCCGTTCGGCAATCACCTGTACCGCTTCGACGCGCACGAATCGTGACGACGGGCGATCTGATTGAGGTACTGCCCGCTCTTGGATTCGAGCCGACAGGCGAGCCGGTTGCGCTGGTGGGCGGTCTGCTTAACCACGTCTGGCGCGTACCGACGGCTGGGGGAGCGGTCGTCGCCAAACATGCGCCCGGTGACGCGGCAGGCGCGGTTCTCTCGCCCGAGCGCGCGCTCTTCGAAGGCCGCGCGCTGGCGCTTTTCGAGCCGGGTGGACCACTCCATAATCTGGCGTGCGCCGCGTTGCGTCCGCCACACCCGCTTGCGGTTGATCCATCGCATCACCTGCTCGTGATGGAGGATGTAGGAGAACGGCCACCGCTCGACGTGTGGCTGGAGACCGCTCTCGCCGATGATGCCGCACAGGTTGGAGAGCGTCTCGCACTCTTCCTTCGGCGTCTTCACGAGCGCACGTCGGGCGACCCAACACTCGCCCAGTCGTTTGACAACGCCGACGTTCAGCGCGTCCGTTCTCAGGTGCAATACGACGCAGTCGAAACGTGGCTGCGAGGTTTCGGGCATCCTGACGCGCCTGTTCTCGGAGGCCTCACCCGCTCGCTCGCCCTGACGTTTGAGCAGCCGGGAAACTGCCTCACGATGGGTGACCTGTGGCCGCGTTCTGTTCTTGTCCAGTCAAGCGAAAACCTACGCATCATCGACTGGGAGTTTGCGCACTTTGGACGTGCGGCACAAGACGTCGGGCACCTACGCGCGCACTTGTGGATGCTTGGCCACGTGCTCGATACGCCTGCTGCTCACTCGTGTCGCGACGCGTTTACAGCAGGGTATCCGCTGGCCGGTGAGGAAGCGGATCTCGCGCGTCGGCATGCCGGATGCGAAGTGCTGATTCGGACGGTTGGTCCATTTCGCGAGGGCTATTTGTACGAAGGCGCGTCCGATGAGCGCGTCGCCGAGGCTGTCGGTCAGGCGTGTGTGTGGTTAGCGTATTGAGTCAGGATTCCGCCTGAGTCACGATGACGATTTCGCTTTCCAGCGTCCGGTGGACCGGGCATTTGTTTGCGATCTCGATCAGGCGGGCGCGTTGCTTTTCGTCCAACTCGCCCTCGATGGCGATGGTGCGCGTTAGGTGATCGAGCTTGATGTCCTTGTCGGTGCAGTCGCGGCAGTCGTCGGCGTGCTTCTTTTCGTGCTGAACCGTGACGCGAACGCCCTCGAGTGGCCACTTTTTGCGATCGGCGTACATCCGCAGCGTCATACCGGTACACGTGCCCAGCGCGGCGGCGAGGAGTTGGTACGGCGTGGCTCCCAAATCCTCGCCACCGACGCTGATGGGCTCGTCTGCGACCCACGTGTGGCGCCCAGCGGTGACTTCGGTGCGAAACCCCTGCCGCGTGTGGGTGATGACGTGGTCGTGCCCAGGCGGAGCAGGGTCGACTTCTGCTAGGTCGACGTACCGGCTCGCCCATCCCGCGATAACCTGCCCGGCATAGCGGGCGTCGTCGGGTTTAGTCAGCAGGTGGTCGGCGGTGTCGAGCGAAACGAAGCTTTTAGGGTGACGGGCCGAGTCGAAGATCAGACGTGCGTTGTCGACCGAGACAATCGTGTCGCCCGGTGCGTGGAGGACGAGTAGGGCGGTGTCGAGCGAGGCGAGGTAGCTTTTGGCGTCGAGCGCTTGCAAGTCGTCTACGAACTGCTGTTTGACGCGAAACGGTCGCCCGCCGATGCGGACGGTAGCTTCTCCGGTGTGGGCGATCTCGTCCAATCCGTCTTCGAGGAGGTGGCGCACGTGCGCCGGGTCAAACGGTGCTCCGACCGTCGCGACAGCGGCGACGCTGTCGATCAGGGGCGTCGCCATCAGGACGGCAGCGCCTCCGAGCGAGTGACCGACGAGCAGACTAGGCGACTGGTACTCGCGTGCCAAAAACTCGGCAGCAGCGACCAGGTCGGCGACGGTGCTCGAAAACGTCGTCTCGGCGAACTCGCCCTCGCTTTCGCCCAGCCCGGTGAAGTCGAAACGTAGCACGCCAAAGCCTGCTGCTGTCAAGCTTCGCGCGATTTCCGTAGCGCCGCGCAGGTCTTTGCTGCAGGTGAAGCAGTGCGCGAACAGCGCCCACGCGCGCGGTGTGCCCTCGGCAGGCAGGTCGATCTGAGCGGCGAGGTCGACGCCTTCGGCATTGGGGAAGGTGAGAGTTGGCATGGCAGGTAAAACGATTGGGGAGGAGCAACCTACGATTCGACGTGTCGGCGTTGCTCGGTCATGGTATTGGAGTTAGACTTGCAACACACCCAACGTTCCTCGGCATGAAGATCCTCGCACTGCTCGCTCTCCTATCGCTCGCCGGATGCCAACTCTTCGGCTCTCATAATTCTACCCGAGACCCGGTGGGGTTAGAAGCTACTTTCCGATCGGACGGTGCGCGCGTGTCGCTTGTGTTGACCAACCGCACCGACCGAGCAGTTGGCTACAACCTGTGCCTTTCGCCGGTCGAGAACCAGCAGACAGGACGGCGCTTCTTCGACCCGTTGATAGATTGCCAGGCTTCCCTGAGCCTGCTTCAGTCCAAAGAACGGGCAGAAATGACCCTGTCGTTTGGGGCGAGCGATTTGCCGTCCGGTACGTACCGGGCGGTCACGACGGTTGAAGCCGAAGGAGAGTCGCGCGAAATCAAATCGGCGCCCTTCGCCGTCAGGTAGGAACGCGCACAGCACATCCCATCTTGAACACGCGTGCAGAACGTCCATTCAACTAGATCCCTTTCTCGCCGACATGAAACCACTCGCATTTCTCTTCGCACTTACGTTGAGCGCCTGTCAACTGCTCGGACCCGACGGGAGCGCGTCGGACCGCGTCGTGCTTGAAGCGTCGTTCGATGCCATCAACCGGGAAGTCGACTTGCGGCTGATCAACCGGAGCAGTTTCGAGGTGGGGTATAACTTGTGTCCGACATCCGTTCGTGAAACGACGACTGATCGATCCCTCTATGGAGAGGATGTTATCTGCACGATGGAGTTGCGGCTGCTGCGTCCTGGTCAGAGTGCTGACGGTCGGTTACCGATAGACGCGGACAGCGCACTGGTCCCCGGAAGCTATCGTGCACACGCGCGCGTCTCTGTCAACGAGGAGTCGCGCATCGTGACGTCTGATCCATTCACGATTCCGTAGGGCTCACCGTCTTATTGGTCGGGTTCGGCACGGTGGGGTAGTTTCCGACTGCTCACCTCACCCCATGTGTCATGGACTTCGACCTCGTAGGCGTCATCGAGACGTTCGACTTTTCTATCGTGCTCGGCTGGCTGCTCAAGCTCGTCGGCGCGCTCATTCTGCTCTACCTCACGTTCGTGGTTGCGGGGTGGGTGCAGAAAAAGGTGCGGCGGTCGTTCGAGCGCTCCAAAGTCGATGACTCGCTCGCCAAGTTCTTGGCATCGTTGATGCGCTACGCTGTCCTGGCGATGGGCATTCTGGCGGTCTTGGGAATGGTCGGGATCTCGATCGTCGGGTTCGCGGCTGTGATCGCCGCAATGGGGTTGGCGGTAGGCCTGGCGCTGCAGGGGACGCTGAGCAATTTCGCGTCCGGCGTGATGCTGCTGCTGTTTCGCCCGTTCAAGTCCGGAGACGTGGTCAATGCGGCGGGTATCACGGCCAAAGTCGTCGCCATCGACCTGTTCGCGACGCAGTTCGATACGCCCGATAATCGCCGCATCATCGTACCCAACGGTGCCATTTTCGGCTCGACGATCGAGAACATCACGCACCACCCGATCCGCCGCGCAGACCTCGCCATCGGCATTTCCTACGATGCTGATCTGAAAGAGACGCGCGACATTTTGCAACGCGTCGCCGATAGCGTTGAAGGTCGCCTGGCCGACGACGTGGCACCTGCTGTTCCTCAGGTGTATCTGACAGGGTTGGGCGCTTC
>CAXBBB010000132.1:0-6618 GCA_963973615.1 uncultured Rhodothermales bacterium
GGGGTCCGACAATCAACGGAACGGTCCTGTACGGTAGGCGCGGCGTGAGATCCCGTTTGTATGAGCCGGTCAGATCCTTTACAGAATAGTCCAGGCACATCGTTTACACTTTTGGGCTCGAGCGGGAGCGGGCCGAGGGAAAGGGGATCGGGCGGCCGTCGACGTTCGAGGCGCCGCGAGGCGCTGGAGGCCATGCTCGCCACAGGCGTACGGTGCGGGCGTGGCCAAGGCGGAGATGGCCCGCCGGACGGGACTCTCGTACAACACGGTCAAGCAGCATCTTCGGCGCATTGTCGCAGAGCGATCAGCTTCGAGCTGAGCCTACCGTACAGTACCGTTCCGTTGATTGTCAGACCCCATGACATGGTGCCGTACCCCGCCCGGGCCCTGCGTCAGTGCTCGGGAAAGGCGTCGGCAAGTAGGTCCTGCAGGGCCCGGGGCTCGCGTCCTGCGAGGCGCTCCACGTCGCCCGTGACGATGTCGAAGCCTCCCTGCACGAACTTCTCTTGGATTGACAGGACCATCCCGACCACGGGGGCGGGTAGCCCGGCCTGTTCCAGCCCCTGGCGGAGCACCGCCTCGTCCAGGGCGAGGAACGAGAACGGCTGCCCCGACGCCTCGGCCACGAGCGCGGCCCGCTCGGCGCCCGTGAGCCGCTCCGGCCCGGTCGCGTGGTAGATCGCGCCCTCGTGGCCGTCGCCCGTCAGAATCCCCGCGGCCGCTGCGGCGACATCCTCGCGCGAGACGAACGCCACGCGGTTCTCGCCGAGGCCCGTCAGCACGCCGGAGGCGAGGGACATCTGCGCCTCTTGGACAAACGACTCGGCGTAGTAGTTCATGCGGAGGATGGTCCAGCGCGGCGCCGTCCGGATCAGCCGCTGCTCGGCGGCCCAGTACGACGCGTAGATGTCGGGCTCCTCGGCCGCACGCGTGCCCGCCGACGACATGAGCACGACGTGTCCGACGCCCGCCGCGACCGCCGCGTCAATGGCGGCCAGCGACTGCTGTGCGCGCCTACCGGGGGCCATTTCCGCGGTCGGGATGAGGAGCAGCCGGTCCAGCCCCGCGTACGCGTCGGCGAGCGTCTCTGGCCGGTCGTAGTCGCCTAGGCGTCCCTCGGCGGGCGCCGCTATCTTTTCCGGCGAGCGGGAGATGCCGACTATCTCGTTTCCGCCCTGGCGAATGAGTTCCGCCACGGTGGCCGAGCCTAGCTGGCCGCTTGAACCGCTGACTCCGATTTTCAGGTTGGTCATGTTGGTCTGTCTTGTAGGTGGTGATGAGGATGAGTTCGCATCACGCCCGCGGCGCGATGGGGGCCCGCTTCATGCGCCCCCACGCCACGAAGGCGGCGAGGAGCGCGGGGACGAGGTTGAAGGCGAGGACGTCGGCCTCGCCGCGCATCACGTGGAAGGCCGCCGCGAGCACCATGACCACGGCGAGGCCGGCCGCCGCGAGCGGCGTGAGCCCCGGCTTGATCCGCGTCGCCGCCGGCAGCACGAGGCCGACGGCGCCGGCGAGCTCCGCGAACCCGATGAACTGCGCGAGCCACACGGGGACGTCGGTGATCCACGGCGACGACTGCGCGACCTCTGCGATCGGCCGCAGGCCGTGGTTGATGCCGGCCAAGAGGAAGAAGGCGGCCAGGAGTACCTGGAGGATCCACAGCGTGACGTGGAGCAACGGGCTCCGGCGGGCGGGTGCCCGCATCGTAGGACTCTTCATCTTCGGGTTGGTCATGGTGTGTGAACCTGCCGTCCCTGCCCCTCGAGCTCCTTGCGAATCCGGGGGAGTACCTGGGTCCCGAGCAGCTCGATGCTCTTCAGGAAGGTCTTGTGCGGCATGCCCCCGACGTCCATCTGGAGGATCTGCCGGGAGTGGCCGAGGAGCTCGTGCAGGTGAAGGATGCGGTCGGCGACCTCGTTCGGGCCGCCGGTGAACACCATCCCGCCCCGCTCCATATCGCGCGCCCGACCGGACGGTGCCCGCCCCGGCCGGCCGGCCTCGGCCATCCCCGTCTCGAACATGCGGCGCTCGTGCTCCAGGTACGTCGCCTTCGCTTCGCGGTCGTCCTCGGCGACGAAGCCGTGCACGGCCACGGCGATGTCGCCGGCACCCGCCGAGTGGCCCACCTGGGCCCAGGCGTCGCGGTAGGCGCGGCCGTACTGCGCCCAGTGCTCCGGCGTCCCGCCGAGGATGCCGAGAAACATCGGCAGTCCGAGCTCGGCAGCGCGCATTACCGACTCGGGGCTGCCGCCCGTGCCGAGCCAGATCCGCAGCGGCTCATCGGGGCGCGGCACGATGAGTGCTTCTTCGAGCGGCCGGCGCCGGTGCGGTCCGCTCCAGCTCACCCGTTCCTGACGATTGAGCGACAGCAGCAGCTCGAGCTTCGAGCTGAAGAGCATGTCGTAGTCGTTCTCTTCGAGGTCGAAGATCGGAAAGGTAATCGCCGATGAGCCGCGCCCGGCGACGGCTTCGACGCGGCCCGGCGCGATTGCGGCGGCAGTGGCGAGCTGCTGGAAGACCCGGATCGGCTCCTCGGTGGAGAGGACCGTGACCGTCGTGCCGAGCTTGATCCGCTTCGTGGACGCCGCCGCGGCGGTGACCAGCGAGGTCGGCGATGACACCGGCATCGAGCGGGTGTGGTGCTCGCCGAAGCCGAAGAAGTCGAGGCCGACCTCTTCGGCGAGGCACGCGGCTTCCAGAACGTCGCGGATCGCCTGCGCGGTGGTGCCGTAGCCGCCGCTCTCGGTACGAGGCGTGTTGCCGAACGTGTACACGCCGAGCTCGAAGGTCTGTTTTGCTTCCATGGTCCGGTCAGTTGCTGATAACGGGCGCGGCCCGGTGGTACCGGTCGTCGGTCAGCTGGACGACGAGGAACGCAGCGATGTCGGCACGGCTCATGGCCGCGCCCAGGTCGTCCCTGCCCATGAAGCCCGATCGGATGGTTCCCGTGCCCGGCTTGTCGTTCGGGCTGATGATGCGGGCAATCGTCCAGTCGAGGCCCGAGCGGGTGACCGCCTCGGTCATCGCATCGATCTCCTTCAGCGCGTTGGGGAACGCCAGCCGCGGCATCAGCCGGAAGATCTTCGCCTTCAGGGTCGGACGGTCCCGCGGGTCGGTGATGGCCGGGGTGGCTAGCCCGATGAAGCGGCGGACGCCTGTGCCCTGCATCGCCTGGACGATGTTGCGCGTGCCCTCAGCGACCGGTGTGCCGGTGACGCTGCGACTCATCGTGGGGCCGAGCGCGCTGATCACCGCGTCCGCGCCCTCCACCGCGCGGGCGATGGCGGCGGGCTGGTCGAGTTCGCTCTCGATGACGCTCAGCTTCGGATGCGTGATGCCGAGCTTAGCGGCATCACGCACGTAGGCGGTCACGGAGTGGCCGGCGGCCAGGAGCTGCTCTACGACGTGGCGCCCGATGTTGCCGCTCGCGCCAAACACCGTGACGCGCAGCGCCCTCTCGGTTTCGGTCTCTGGTCTGTTCATGGGTCCTCCTGAGGTGTTCAGCGCACGGTGATGACGAGCTTGCCGAGCGTGCCCTGCGCGAAGGCACCCAGCGCTGCCGGCGCGTCGTCGAGGTCGTAGGTCCGCTGGACGGGGACGGTGAGGCTTCCACTGGCGACTGCGTCGGCCAGCCCGTTCAGTACCTGGGCGGTGGGCACGGCGTAGATCGCCTTCACCGTCACCGTGTCGCTCGGGATCTCGTCGGGCGACATGATCAGCGTCGAGGCGAGCCTGCCGCCATCGCGGACCAGGGGCAGCACGGCACCGGGGTCACCCGCGAAGTGCAGCACCGCGTCAATACCGTCCGAGTGCGCCGCACGCACCTGCGCCGCCACGTCCTGCGTGTAGTCCACCACCTCGGCGGCGCCGAGCTCCGTGACCAGCCGGTTCGCTTCCTCCCCGTGCGCCGTCGCGATCACGTGTGCGCCGGCCTGCGCCGCAAGCTGCACGGCGATGGCGCCGACGCCGCCCGTCGCGCCGGTAATCAGCACGGTCTGCCCAGCACCCAACTCGGCAGCGTCCACGGCCAGGCGTGCCGTCGTACCGGCGAGGCCAAGCGCCGCCCCCGTCTCGAACTCGATGCCATCGGGCAATCGAGCCAAACCGATCTCCACAGGGACCGTCACAAACTCGCCAAACGAGCCGTCGCCGAGGTAGGGCTTCGTGACAACGCCGAAGACGCGCTCGCCCGGCGCAAAGCCGGACACGCCTGCGCCCGCGGCATCGATCGAGCCGGCAAAGTCCTTTCCGAGCACCACGGGGAAGCGGTGCTCCATCATCCCCTCGAGCCTGCCGCCTGCCACCGAGAGGTCGAAGCCGTTCACGGAAGCGGCGTAGACGCGAACTCGGACCTCACCCTCTCCTGGCTCCGGCACGGGGATTGAGTGGATCTTAGGAGCCGAGCCGGAGCCCGGGAGGACTGCGGCTTTCATCGTGTGCTTAGTAGGTGCCATATTGACTGCCATCGTATTAGTATCTATCCTATCGTTAGTACCCTTTGGGAACTGCCCAAAGGTAGAGGCCGTGTTTGACGCGCGCAAGAACGCACGCCGATGTGTCTCGGTAACTCGGAGATAACCATGAGCACCAACAGCAAGCCTCTCGACCCCTCGCCTTCCGCGTCGGCGCCGGAGCTTCCGGCCGGACACGAGCCGGTCGGCTGCCGGGCCCACGAGGTCCTCGCGCGAGTCGGAGACAAGTGGTCTGTCTACGTCATCCACACCCTCGGCGAGGCGGGGACGCTCCGGTTCAACGAGCTTCGGCGGCGGATCGAGGGGGTCAGCCAGCGGATGCTGACGGTGACGCTCCGGAGCCTAGAGCGGGACGGGCTCGTGTCGCGGGCGATGTACCCGGAAGTGCCGCCGCGCGTGGAGTACGCGCTCACGCCGCTCGGGACGACGCTCCTCGACGTCGTCGGCCGGCTTGTCGAATGGTCGCAAGGCCACCTGGCCGAGATTGACGCGGCGCGAGCCTGCTACGACCGGCAGGGCCCCGAATGGGCTACCGAGGAGAGCCCCGGTTCTGGTCGAGGTAACGGGCGTTGACCGCTACGACGACGGTCAACTCATGAGAGCGGGGTAGCTTCGGATATGCGTAACATGTCATCATAGCGACTCGGGCTGTGGAGCACATCACGGTTCGACAGCCCGCACCTCTTTAACGATTCGTCCGACGACTGATCGGCTCACGCCCGCTTCACCAGCACCCTGGTCTGCCAGCGCCTGGTAAATCCCGCGCACCGAGAGGTCTGTCGTCTGCGCCAGCTGCTCGACGCGAGCGGTAACGGCCTTGCTTGTCGCCGGCCTGCCGACGTGCCGCCCGCGCGCCTTCGCAGCCGCCATCCCCGCCTGGACCCGCTCGGCGATCAGCGCCGACTCGAGCTCGGCCAGCCCCAAGCGGTTGGGCAGTACGTGCTCGGCATGGACGGCGCGCCGCCGCCACGCGTGCCCCGACCGCTCGGGCTGGCCAAGGAGCCACGAGCGCTGTGATGACATGTTACGCATATCCGAAGCTACCCCGGACCGGCCAGTCGTCTATCAGAAGGTGTTGGCCGCCCCGTAGTGGAGTGAACCCGGTACGGTGGCTCTTCCGCACTTTGTGTGATAGCGTACAGCGTTTCGGCTCCGCCAGATCGTTCAAGCAGGCTCATTCGCCCGCTTCTACATGGCCGCCTCCGTCGTCCCATTTCGCATTCCAGGCTGCCGCCTCGACGCTGTGCAGGTCGTACCGCCTGAGCTCATCATTGAAGCGAGCAGCAAGGCACGCAGCGCCGTCTGCCCAGCATGTGGGTACCGCTCGCGGCGCGTCCATGGTCTCTACACCCGCTCGCCAGCGGATCTGCCCGTGAGCGACCGCGCCGTCGGACTGAGGCTACGCGTCCGACGCTTTCGGTGCCTCAGCGAGGCGTGTCCACGGCGGACGTTCGCCGAGGCGTTTCCCGATCTCGTTGCGCGCCACGCACGGCGTACGGACCGTTTGGCTGCGTCGCAGGTCCGCACGGGACTTACGACAGGAGCCGAGTCGGGCGCACGCCTGCTCGGCGACCTGCGGATGCCAACGAGCCCCGACACGGTACTTCGACTCGTTCACCGGCACCCCGTGCCTGCTTCAAATACCCCGCGCGTGCTTGGCATCGACGACCCGCCGTTGTCGACGGGCGGAGGCCTGGCGCAAAGGGCGGTCATGGGGCACAATCCTGATCGACCTGGAGACGCGGCGCCCGGTAGATCTGCTACCAGACCGGACGGCGGTGGCGGTCGCGACATGGCTCCGCGATCACCCGGGCGTCAAGGTCGTTGCGCGTGACCGCTCGACCGAGTATGCCCGCGCGATCACTGCGGGCGCTCCGGACGCGCTCCAGGTCGCGGATCGGTGGCACCTGCTCCACAACCTCCGACAGGTCCTCGTTCGCCACTTGACGAGCGTGCGGGGACGACTGAAGGCTCTCCCTGGTACGGAGAACCTCCCGGCTGACGGCCCTCGTGCTCGCCGCCGGTCATGGGCAGAGCAAGAGGTCTCGTCGGCCGCTCGGAATCGCCACCTCGCGCGCTACACCGAAGTCCGGCGGCTAAATGCCGAGGACGGGCTCAACATTTTGCAGATTGCCTGCACGCT
>CAXBBB010000133.1:0-6589 GCA_963973615.1 uncultured Rhodothermales bacterium
GTTTCTCGCATCTGTTCCGGGGCGATGGACGAGCGGACGCAAGATCAAGGCGTTGGAGAAGGAGCGTAGTGCCGTGATCAAAGAGCCGTCGATGGGTACGCCGCCGCCCTCAATGGTCAAGTCACCTGCTGAACTTCCCACCACAACCCCGCCGCCGACGTACGCACCTCCTACTAAGCCAGATGCCGAGGTCGACCCCTACACGGCACGCTTCGGGAGTCCGCCGCACGACGTAGGCTCGTGATGCGCCGGACCGATCGAGACCGCGAGGATCTAACCGTCGTAGCCGCTAAAAAGCTGGCTCGAACAGCAGTCCATGGGGTTCGCAAGGCCGCCGAGTTGGTCCCCGGCGTCGTCGCTGCCGAGCGGCTGGCAGCCCGGTTAACGAACCGCAAAACGACGGCGACGGGCACTACGCGCGGTATGATGCCGGGCGCAGTCGTTTTCGTCGGCCTGGATCGCGACCACGCGCCGACGCTCAGCGCATTGGCCTATGACGGCACCCGCGTAGAGGAACTGGCGGTTTCGGCCCCCCAAGACCTCGACGTTGCCGTCGGCACAGACGGGACGACGTGGATCACGCTTAATGGCGTTCACGACACCGTGTTGTTAGAAGCCGTCGGCGAGAAACTCGGACTGCACGGACTACTCCTTGAGGACGTAGCCAACACCTCGCAGCGACCCAAACTCGACCTGGAAGGTTCGGCAGCGTTCGCCACGCTGTCATCGCTGACGTTCGACGGACAGGCCATCGTCAGCGAGCAGATCAGCATGGCGTGGACGCGCGACTACCTGATCCTCTTCACTGAGACCCCCACCGATCTCTTCGACTCGGTCGTCGAGCGCGTCCGTGCCGCTAAAGGCCGCATCCGCACGTCCGGCCCGGACTACCTCGCCTTCGCCCTGCTCGACGTGATCGTCGACGGTTACTTCGTCGCCCTCGAAGGCATCGCCGGAACGCTGGAAGCCTTGGAAGAACGCATCGCCGAGCGGCCCGATACGGACGTGCAGCATCGACTTAGCGCGCTGCGCCGCGAACTCGTCGCCGTCCGACGCACCATCTGGCCGGTCCGTGAACTCGCAGGCGGATTGGTGCGCGCCGAATCGCCGCTCGTAGACGCGGACATCGCCCCGTTCCTGCGCGACCTCTACGACCACGTCGTCCAGGTAATCGACACCGTCGACAGCCAGCGCGAACTGCTCGCGGGCCTGCGCGACCTCTACATGACCGGCATCAGCAACCGCATGAACGAGGTGATGAAAGTGCTCACCATCGTCGGTACGATCTTCATTCCGCTCTCGTTCGTGACGGGGCTCTATGGGATGAACTTCGAGTACATCCCCGAACTAGGCTATCACTACGGCTACTTCGCCGCCTGGGGCCTGATGCTGACGATGGTCGCCGGGATGCTCTACTACTTCTACCGTCGCGGATGGCTGTGACGCACGCTCGTGCGAGTACGGCAGACTGATTTCATGCCGACTCCTGCGCGGTCCACAGGCCCAGTTTGACCTGAAAGACACCTGAGATCTGCTCGGCACGCGCCTTCATCACCTGCGCGCGCGGACCGCTGAACAGCCCGTCGACGGTCCGGTGAAAGCGCTCGACCCAGTGCGCGAAGTGTGCGCGTTCGAGACCGGGCATCTGCACGTGCACGTCGAACGGACGACCGCGATACACGCCGGTCTGAAACACGACAGACGACCAGAACCTGACCATCCTAGGCAGGTGAGCAGCCCAGTCCAGCCCGGCGAAGTAGGAGCCAAGTATGGGATCGTCCTCCATGCCACGATAAAACGCGTGGACGACAGCCTGGATGTTGGCTTCCGTTTCGATGTCGGAGAGATCAGGCACGACTCAGGCGTGGAGAAGGATGAGGAAAAACCGGAGATCGGTCAGAGCACGAACGGCGTGAGGTGCAGCGGCTGGGAGCCGGATCGTCTCGTCCCCTCGGACGACGTGGGAATCGCCTTGGATTTCGACGTCCGCCTCCCCTTCGACGACGACGATGAGCGCTTCGTGACTCGCCGCGTGTTCGCCCAACCCTTCCCCTTCGGCGATGGCGAAGAGAGTGGCTGATCCATTGGCCGTTTTGAGCAGCACGCAGCTGGCGATGCCGTCCAGTTTGGTGGGCACGAGCCGGTCCATAGGCTCGGCGATAGAGGGAGGCAGGAGCATACGTGGCGTGCAAAAGTGCCTCCCCCGATCCGCACCACGCTAGGCCGACCGGGGAAGGCAGTGAAACGTCAGGCAGCGACGACGTGCATCGTGCCCTGCATCATCATATAGTGACCGGGAAACGTGCAGATGTAGGTGTAGCTGCCCTCGGCCGGAGCCGTGAACTCGACCGAAACCGTCTCACCAGCCGCCGCCATTGCGGTATGGGCGATAATCTGGTCGGACATGCTAGCTGGGATGTAGTCTGTGCTAGCCGCGCTCATAGCCGCTTTGCCGACTGCGTTCACGTCCGCATTCATAGCCAACACGACAATGTTGTGGCTCATCGCGGTGCTGGTCGCCGTGTTGTGGAACGTCAGCCGAACGGTTTGACCGGGGTGGACGGTGATCTCTTTCTGCTCGTATTCCATCGTGTTACCGACGGGCGTGATCGTGGCTTCGAAAGCCGGGCCGTCGTAAGGAGCGATTTCGGCAGCAGCCTGCGCAGGCGCTTCTGCCGGCGTTGGCTGGGGTGCCTGAGTCGAAGAATCGTCGCCGCCGCATGCTGCAAGGGTGAGGACGAGAGCGATGAGGAAAGTGCGGTACATGACCATTTGGGTTTGGTTGTTAAATCGGACAGACGAGTCCTTAATGGGGATAAAAGTGTCAGGCAATGGGCGGCGGAAGCGCGAGCCGGAGTTCGCCCGACTGAATTTGGGTTGCGGTGTCGGCAAGCGTGGCCGAGGCGAACATGGTGTGCAACTGCCCACGTGCGATGGCCCATTGGTCGTGCAGCGGGCATGGCTTGCGGTCTCCGCATCCAGGCAGCCCAAGCACGCATTTGGTAAAGATCCCCGCCCCGTCAACCGCCAGGACGACTTCATTGAGCGAGATCTGATCGGCAGGACGTGACAGCGCGAGTCCTCCGATCGGACCCCGCATCGACGTGAGAACCCCCGCGCTCGTCAGGTCCTGCACGGTTTTAGCCAGAAAGGAGTGGGGAATGCCCAGCGCCTTGCTGATCTCTCGCACGGCGACGAACGAAGACCGATCCAATGCTGCCAAATACAGCGCACACCGGATGGCATATTCGCAGCGCTGAGAGAGCAGCATCGGAGGATGTATTTAGGACTCGATTGTCTTTAATATACCCAACTTCTAAACCTGGATTCGGACGCGCGATGAGTTCATCCAAACCACAGAAGACACACCGGCTCCCCTCCTCGGCAAAGGCTCGCTACAATCGCCACACGACACCAAACGTGATACGCGGGAGCAGGCGAGCCGGAGCGTCCGAAGCGGCCTTTAGAATGGCCTTTTCGTTGGCTTCGTCGAGGCGTCCGTAGAGGCGCGCGGCCTGTTGCTGGATCGCGTACCAGCCCGAAAGCTCGACCGACGAGCCACGCGCGCCGATGGGAATCGAGAGCGATGCCGATGGGCCGAGTTGCCGCAGCCACGTGACGCCGGGACGTGTGATGGCAGCCGTAGCGCCGTCCGCTCGGGGAAAGCGCGTCGTGATGGCAGGGCTATAGTCGGTGCGGTAAAAGACGCGAACGCCCAGTTCGGCTCGCCATGCGCGCTGGACGACGATTCGGACGTGTGCATCGTACGTCCGAACGGTGTCGAACGGGACTTCGGCGAAGCGGTCGGGCAACAGGCGGCCGAGCCTCAAATCGGACGCTGTCGCCGTGGCATAGAGTCGGAGTGTTGGGGCAAATGCGTGCTCGGCGTCTAGGCTCATGCGCTGCTCTCTAGCAGACTGGTCGCTCGGCGGACGCCCTGGAAGGCGGAAGTCATCGCGCGTATACGTGGCGCGGACTTCGCCTTCTAACGGGGCGTCCAGGTAGCACCCGGACGCAGTCGAATCGCACGCTGGCGGCTGTTCTCTCCGCTCCGGGCGGCGCGTAAGTAAACGGTGTGGTAGTCAGACCCAAACGCCTGCACGTCGACGACGAGGCGTGGCGACACCTGCCACTCAGCTCCCAGTCGCCCCGAGGCGAAGGCTTCGTCGCGATCATCGGCGTTGGCGTCCGGCGTATCCAAGCGCAGCAGGCTTGCCTGTGCTTCGGCAAAGAGGGTAAGGCGGCGCACCGTCCGAGCGATCCGGACGTCGGCACCCAGCGTGCTCTGCTCGTAGTCGGCTTGTTCGAGGAGTGCCGCTTTCTGTGCCGCTTGGGCAGTCGGCAACTCTGCGCGGTTGGCGAGCGTTCGGTTTTCGAGTGTCGCGTCGGCTCTCACTCCGACGTGCCCGCTCAGCGATGCGCGATCCGCTGTCAGGCGCAGGTTGAATCGGGCCGAACGACGGGCGAAGTCGGTGTCGAAAAAAAGCGCGTCCGCGTCAGCATTGGCGGTGCGGACACCTCGGCTCAGCGCCTCGCCCTCCAGCCGTCCGTCCAAGCGTAGCGCGGTCGCCCCTCTGAACAGGGGCGCTGCGAGCGTGGCGCCGACGAGCACCGTGTCGAGCGTCGTTTCCTCAACGCGCGATGCGGCAAATGCCCCATCCGCAGCCGACGTGCCGGTGCGATTTAGAAACGACGCCGACTGATACGTGCCGCGCAGACTCCGGCGCAGCGTTACGTCGCCCGACACTGGAAGAGCGCCGTCACCACTAGGCGTCACGCGCAGATCGACGGCGGCGTCGCCCTGTCTTCGAGGCAGCAGATTCTGCCAACTCGCACCGATGCGACCAGCAACCGAATACATACCGGTGGGCCGCATCATCAGCGCCGTCACTCCAACAGCGGGACCGGCGTCCGTCCGCAAATCGGCCTCCTCCCCCACCACCGTTACAGCACCCGGTCGCTGATCGACGCCCACCCCCGCCAGCGCCTCGACCGACCAGGTAGCGCTCTGAGGCGCGATTTCAAGCGTCAGTCCCGACAGGTGGCGAGCAACACGGCCCTGCGAAAAGCCAGCCGTCTCACTCCTCACGCCATACCGCACGCCCTCCCGCGCCGACCTCGTAGCGGATAGGACGGCCACTCCTTCGTCGCGAAACAACAGATCGTCTGACCGTCCGAATGCCTCTGTTTCCGCTCGAAGCAGCGCGGTTGTGCGCCAGGGTCCGGCGGAATAGTCGGCAAACGAGAGCGTCGCGACGTAGGCGTATCGGTTCACGTCGCGCTCGAACCGAGTGGCGAGCGTGGGCGCAGTCTGGGCACGGAGGGGGTATGCGCAGGCGAGCACGAGGAGGCACGCGACACTGTGCATCATCCTCTTTGCTACAGGGTGACTCAGAACGATGTCTTTCACTTCGCCAACTGCTCTGGGCTGGACGACACGCCTTTCTTCTCCTCCTCGTCATTCCCGCGCAGGCGGGAATCCACTACGACCAACAGCGTCGCGGTTGTGGGTCCCTGCCTCCGCAGGGACGACGGCTTGTCGGTCACGTTCATGGTCATCGGTCAGCTAGATCACCCAGAGTGCGGCATCAACCCGGCGGCCACGACAGCTTACGCCCGCCGATCAAGTGGACGTGCAAATGAGGCACCGACTGCCCTCCGTCCTCGCCGACGTTGAGCACGAGCCGGTAGCCGTTCTCCAGTTCCAGCTTCTCGGCGACCTGCCGCGCAACGACCAGCAGGTGCCCGAGCACCTCCGTGTCCTCCGGTTCGACCGACTGAATACCGGCAATCGGCTTGCGCGGGACGATGAGCAGGTGCGTCGGCGCTTGGGGGCTCACATCGTGGAAGGCGAGGCACAACTCATCTTCGTGGACGATATCGGCGGGAATCTCGCGATCGGCGATGCGTTGGAAGAGTGTTTTTTCAGACATCGGAATGGGGGTCATCGCGACAAAGTACGCGCGGCCAGCCGCGTACCAATGCGTTACAATCGGTCGGCGAACAGCCTACCCTACCTGCCGTTGGGCCTATTCCTCGTTTAGACGAACATCGCCCGACTTCCTGCTCATGTCCACCGTTTACGTCACGCGCGAAGTGCATTTCAACGCCGCGCACCGGCTGCACAATCCGGCCAAATCCGACGCGTGGAACGAGGCGACGTTCGGTCCTTGCAACAACCCCAACTGGCACGGGCACAACTACGTGATGCACGTCACCGTCAAGGGAAAACCCGACCCCGACACGGGCTACGTCGTCGATCTGAGTCTACTCAAAGCCGTCGTCCACGAACACGTCGTCGATCTGGTCGACCACCGCAACCTGAACGTCGACGTGGACTTTCTGCAAGGCATCATGCCGTCGTCGGAGAATCTCGCGGTCGTGTTTTGGAACCGCATTGCGCCACACGTGCCGTCGGGCGAACTCCACCGTATTCGGCTGTACGAAACGCCGCGCAACTTCGTCGATTACTATGGCGAACGGGGGGGCGACCGCGCGCCTGATTGACTCCTATTTCACCAGTGTGGCCGTTCGCGCATCCTCCCTCTCGCGTTCTCCCCGAACGCGTCCTCACCGATCTCACCTCACC
>CAXBBB010000134.1:0-6587 GCA_963973615.1 uncultured Rhodothermales bacterium
TGCCGCCCGTGCGCGACGGCTCAAACGGACCCACGGGCTGGACGTGCTGTTCGTGGACTACCTGCAGCTCGTGCGCGGCACGGATGCTCTTCTCGTCGCCGTACTGGGGCACCGTGCCTGCGGGCGTGGTGAGGCGCTCGGTGAGTTCGGAGAGGGAGACGAGTTCGATCTCTCCGCGCTCCTGGAAGAAGCGCACGTCGGCGTTCGTCATGGGGACGCGGTGGGCGTCGTCCGGAGATTTGGGCCAGACGGTGCGCGTCAGAATCGTGCCGTGGTGGCTTCGGCGAAGGCGCCAGGCGTTACCGTCGACGTCTTTGAACAGGGCGTAGGTCATGGTCTCTGGGGTGAGGAGTGGGGAGGCTGGGCCGGGTGCGTCCGGCGGTGGCCCTGGTTAGTTGAGGTAGAGCGTGATGTCCTCGTCGAGCCACTTGAAGAGGCGGATCAGCGTCGGGAGCTTGGTCGGGAGCATTCCGCGCTCGAACTGGCTGATCTGGCTGCGGTCGAAGGGGGAGTCCTGCTCGAACTCGCGCAGGACGCTGTCTCCGCGCCTCTCGCGGATGAGCGCGGCGACGCGCTGCTTGTCGATTCCGGTGCGGACCTTTTTGGTGGGCTGGGTAGCGTGCATGGTGACGGCGGGTTATGTTGTCTTTGCGACTCCTGACAGTATAGGGATATCCCAAACAAATAGTTTTGGGATATCCCAGATTAACAGAACCTTGACAAAAGAGCCTGCAAACGTATCAGCCGCCATCGTGCGAGTTCTCGAAGCCCACGGCGGCGAGGCTGAGTCGTCTGTGATCGTCAAAGAGGCTACAAGGGACTACGACACGACCGAGAAGAGCGTCCGCAACCAGCTAAGCGTGATGAAGCGCACTGGCGAGGTCGTTTCTCCCGGGCGCGGGAGATACAAGCTTCCAGATCCCGACAAGCCGTTCACCTACAGGACGCGCCGGGACGGACCGGAGGGACTGCGTCATGATGTCGACGAACTCGTGAGCCGCATTGAAGAGATTGAACTTCGGACTGGCCTGGACAGTGACGCGGATCAGTCGGAAGAAAACTTCCAATCGGTAGAATTTTACCGACCCAAAAACTTCGAGGGCTTGCCTCCCATAGCTCGCTCGCTAGCCGCTCCCGATGGCCTCATCTACTACCGCTACGTGCCGAACGGAGTAGGTGCTAGCATGGTCGGTCGCGACAACTCGGAGGAAGCACAGCCGACGCTGGGGATGACGCCCCACTACATGTACGAGCGCTTCGGCTACATCCCGGACCCGGTCGATCACTACTGCTTCAACATCATCGGCGACTCGATGGAGCCGTACCTCAAGCAGGGGCAGATGTGCTGGGCCATCCGCGTGCGCGGCATACGCGAGGCCGCCCGCTATGCGCTGAGCTACAACGGCATCGAGGAGTTTTGCAAACGCGTCAGCCGCATCGGTAGCAAACGTCTTCGCATCCAGTCCGACAACAAAGCCTACCCCGTCCAGCACGTCCAGTGGATCGAGGGCGACGAGTACCGAGACGTGGAATCTAGCGAATCGCTCACCCTGCACATCCACGGCCTAGTGATCGACCCGCCCGATACGGGGCACGCCGTCACTCAGGAAATCATTGCTGCGTTCTCTGCTGCTCTCAGTCAGCGGGGATAAAGCCCAACGATAATGAGATTCATTTTACTTACCGCGCTATTCCTTTCGGGCTGCGCAGAACTGTCTAGGAACGTCGACCCTTACACAAAGAGGTTTCCAACCGACAACTTTAAGGCTGAGGTAGTTCACAACGACATTGCCGGGCTGACGGCTGGTATGGCAGGGGCGAGGGTCTACGTTTCGCCCGAATACAAAGCTGACGCGCGCTCTGGTTGGTCCTCCGATCCTTACTTCGTCAACGCAGTCTTAGGAGTCGCCTGTAAGTATCAGTCCAATCCATGCGAGCAGCAGCAGTCTCCTTATCTGCTTCTCTCTTTTGTAGGTCAGAAGTATCTGCTTAGCTATCCCACTACTCTTTTCGTGCTAGCTGACGGGGAGCGGTGGTCTGCCACTGCCGAGTCGATTGATCGAGACTATGGCGGGGGATTGGTCCAAGAGAATCCGTATTTCGAACTCACTAATGAGCAGGCAATGGGGCTTGCTTTCTCGGACAGCGTAAAGATTCAGGTGGGTGGCGTCTCGTCCACAGTAGGATTCGAGGACCGAGAGGAGTGGAGGCAGCTCTTCAGTCTTATCCAAATGCCTGAAAAGAGCGAGTAAATGACCCGCCCAGCCTACCACCTCGCGGTTCTCACCAACGGCTGCTCGCAAGCGCAGCGGGGGAGGGGGCGATGAGTTTCACTCCACTCTTTACCATCAGCGGGCACGAGGTTTTTGGCCACTACAACGACAAGGTCCCGCATGGACAGTCGTACTCGAATCCGCTGATAACGGAGTCGATTCCTGGCGCAGAGCGTCACTACCTCAAGCCGCCTTATGACCGGGACAAAAAGCCTACCCCATACGTCATCGCCAACGAGCTGGTCTGCGCGACCCTCGCGAACCAACTCGGCATTCTGGTCGCAGAAACACACGCGATAGCTCCGACGCCCGAGAATGCGCACGGCTACTTCGCCTCAAAGAGCGTGGAAGCTCCGACGCTGCTCGACAGCGAATGGGATGATTGCAACAATTGCCCCCTGTTCAGGGAAGACCTTGCAACTCTGATAGCATTTGACGTCTGGGTACTCAATCGCGACCGGTCCAACTCTAACATGCTGGTTCACACTGACGAAGGAGGCAGCAAAAGGATCATTGCAATAGATCACGCCGCTGCCCTGTTCAATCACGGTGCGGATCATAACCACATCAATCTCAAGCTCGGACAGACTGCAGACTCCTTGATCAGTAACACGATTGAAGACTGCGTCTTTTTCGGAATCGAAATTTCGAAATCAGGCCTGATTAATGCTGCTGCCCGCATCGCAACCCTAAGCCCTGGCATCGTTCAGGCTGCAGTAAACTCAGTACCCAAGTGGGCACTCAGTCAATCAGACAAATCGTTTCTGATTTCAAAGCTGGATCACAGGCGCAAACATATTAACGCATATATTTCAGGATTGGTCTCTCACGAGCACTTCGCGACCCTTCTCTGCCCCTGATCAACATGAGAGCATATTCCTCAACTGTTAGGTACAGTCCCGACCCGGTAC
This sequence comes from uncultured Rhodothermales bacterium, assembly GCA_963973615.1. Taxonomy (GTDB): domain Bacteria; phylum Bacteroidota; class Rhodothermia; order Rhodothermales; family BA12; genus CAXBBB01. The sequence continues at coordinate 3,185 of CAXBBB010000134.1, forward strand.
TAGGCGAGTCGATGAATGTAGGCGTGGCGCTGGCCTGCCCTGAGACTGGGTATTTTAAGTTTCGTTTTGCAGATCAGATTCAGACTCGCATTCGTCAGCTTGATCCGTCGTTCACCTACGAGCACTACCACCGCGTAACCGGGTTCATCAGAAAGTCAAGCGATGGTTTCAGATCTGAGATTCTAGCTTCGCAAGCATCCTCTGGCGACGGGGCACCAGTAGCCGTCAGCAATCAGGTAGACGTGCTTAACGGGTTCGTGCGCCGGTTTGGGACGGGTAGCAAGGTTGGCCTAACCCCGTTCCGGGAAGTGATCGTCAACGCGAGTCCACACCCCTCTACTCTTGACGATGTTCTCAACCACCTATTCGAGCGGCACGTCAACTACAGACTCTCGTTGGATAAGGCAGCCGACCACTCCCCTCGTTTCGTCGACAGAGTCGAGACCATACTTACGGAGGACATGGTCTACTCGACAGCCCTCCGGGACTACAAGGTTGAAGCTGCAAATGCTGTGTACGACCTCGCCATTGAGGGACCTAATAGCACCCTGCTCTTTGAGATGGCAGACATTCAGAACCCGAACAGCTCGTCGGTAATGGCCAACAAACTTGGACCGATCCTTTTTAACCACAAGCGAGTTCTCGACTCTACCTCATCGCTGCCCTTCGACCCCAAGTTATTCACCATACTGTCTGGTGTCAGAGATTTTGGAAAGGCTGTTCACAACGACATAAAATATCTTCGAGACGTGTCGGATGTTTACTTCGTTGAAGAGAAACAGCAAGAATTAAAGCTAAAGCAGAAAGTAAAAAGCTTAGTTCAACTGTAACTGCCCTCAATCATCACTGTTTGTAAAGAGGACGAGCAGTGAGCGCGCGTAGCCCTGATGAGCCGTCCAGACACCATCGAACAGATGCGCGCTGACTACTACGCGCGTTACCCGGACGCCCCTCGCCACAGGGGAAGCGACCCCTACGCTGGACCGGTCGACCTGGGGCGACTCGCCTCGGACCTGATGCTGCTGGGTGCTGCTATCGGCGCCGCTGCGCTCGTGATACTGCTCGTATGGTCCCTTATCGCTCGCTTGTTCGCGTGACGATCAGCCCGGGAAGTTCTTGACCGCGAAGATGCCGAAGCAAACCAGTCCTCCCAGGAAGCTCAGAAGTATCAACGGCACGATCACGAGCATGATAGCCTTAGCGGTTTTCTCAATTTCAACGGGCCTGGCCAGTGCAGCCATAATGAGGGCGGACGCTTGATCAATCGCATCTTCGGTCGAAAGATCTATTCGCATTACATCCTTCCTCAGCTGCGCCCTATGCTCTGTCTCGAATACAAACCACGAGCTGAGTCCGTTAGCCATCTGGTAGAACTGGTATGCCCCCAGAAAGGCCGTAGTGCCGAACAAAAACCAAGAGGCGAAAAGCAAACCTGTCCACTGAAGTGGGTCTCTACCCTCTGAGGGAGGCAGATAGAATGCTGTAATCGAGAGCACTAGCGCCGATGATGCAAGGGTAACGAACATCTTTGCAGACTCGGACATGGCCTGGCGGGGAGCCCGCCCCGCTTTGTCGATGCGTTCAGTGCTTTGATTGAGTTGGGTTTCGATTGATTCCCATAGCTGCGCATTGGTCATGACTGGCTAGTATTGATGCGTTCGATGCGGTAGCTCGTCTCCTCGACGAGCGTGCGATCGAAGTAGCGTTCCAGGATGCGCCGCTGCAGCTTAGGATACCAACGGCTGCGCGCGTCCGACACCTGAGAGGCTGCGACGCCGAGATCGTCGGCCACGTCGTTTTGCGAGACCCCTCTCCGCTTGAGATCGTCGAGCAGGCTCGCCGTGAGCGCGGCCAGTTCGTCCTTTTTGTATCGCTTTCTCAGTCGCATATCCCAAGATCGCACTGACTGCACGCGGCATCCAAGCACGGCGGCACATATCCCTGACATAAACAAACACGATTAGAACAGAAATCTAAACGCAGGACTTGCGTGGAGTGGTGGAGTCTCTATACTCACGGTGACACCGAACCCACCGTAGCACACCATGCCACTAGATGCACTATCGGCCCCGGAAGGCCCCTCACCCCGAGCCCTTCTCGTGCGCCGCTCCCATGAGTCCGCGACCCGCCTTCGCCTGAGCGCTGCCTCTCTCGGCCGCCACGCCTCCCGCATCGCCGGAGCGCTCGCCCAGGACCCCAACGCCCCCCTGCCCCCGAGCGGAGAGATTGCCAGACTCGCCGCCGAGTGCGAGGACCTGAGCACCCGGCTCGATCAGCTGCGCATCCTGATCACCGAGATCGACGCCGAAGCGGGCGAGTACGGAGACCACGACCGGGATGCGCACGGTGACCTGACGTGAGGGTCTACGCCAAGGACATCCTCCGCGACCTGCGCGAACTCCAAGGCCCCCATCGCCTCCACGTCATCCTGACCGACTGGATCGACCTGTCGCAGCGCACGATGGCTAGCCTGCCCGCTCACCTCAAAGCTGCCCAGAGCGGAGAACTCCACCGCGACGACGAAGAGACCGCGCGTGCATTCGAGAGGGCGAGGGAGCGCCACGGCGACCGCATGCAACAGGTGTTCGGCAGAGCGCTCGGACGCCTGATCGCCGAAGCCGAGATGCACCAGGACGCGCCCGAGGACCTGCTCGGCCCCATATACATGGAGGTATCCGCCGACGGCTTCCTCGGCCAGTACTTCACCCCGCCCCACCTCTGCGAGGCGATGGCCCGCATGACCATCACGGATGGCGAGCGCATGGTGCACGATCGCGTCAAAAGCGCCCTAATGAGCGACCCGCTGGGCCAGGCGCTCGTCCTCGCAGGTGCCATACTCGACGATCCCGAGGCCGCCCGCGAACACTTCTTTCGCCGCCTGCTCCCCGTCGCGGCGCTCCACCTCGACCCCATCACCCTATGCGATCCCTGCTGCGGCTCGGGGGCGACGCTGCTCGCCGGTCTCGCTCAGTTTCCCGCCTGGGCGCGTCACCTGGGGTTCGTCCAGATGTTCGGGCAGGACATCGACGGTCACTGCGTCAGCATGGCGAAGCTGCAGTCCAGCCTGTACCTCTGCCGCGGCAGCGTAGCCAGCCCCGAATCCGTCCGCGCCTACGCCGACCTCGCTCTCGGATCATCCCCCACCCACCGCGAACCAGACGTGGAAGCCACCAGCGTGGGCGGCGCCACCAGCGGCGACGGTTTGGCAGGCCCATCCGTCACCCTCTCCGCCCCCGCCCCAGCGCCCACGCGGTACGAAGCCGTTCGTCAACTCGTGCTCTTTGGATCGTAGCGCGAGCAGAGTTTGTACATTGGACTCCACATACACAGCCGGAACGGCTCCTCACCCGCAGCACGCGGGAGGGGAGCCGTTTTGCTTTTTACCCTCTCACATCGCGGATAC
>CAXBBB010000135.1:0-6560 GCA_963973615.1 uncultured Rhodothermales bacterium
ACCCGACGAGCGACTATCCCCCACCAGCATCCGGTACCACGCCCAACACCAGGTCGAACGCTCCCGGAGCCGGAGCCTCGGCATCGACCAGAAGTGACGCCAGACGCCCCTCGCGTATGTACAAGCGGATCGAATCAACGGATGCAAACAACCCGCTCGCCTCCAGCCGCGCCCGCACGCGCTGCGGATCGTACCCAATTAGCGCCTCGCCGACCTCGTGTCCAATCAGCTTCTGAGCGACTGACGACCGCACGTCCGCCCCGCGCACACGAACGCTGTCGAGCACCAATGCGGATCCCAGATCAACCGATAGCACGACCGAAAGGGACGAATCGCCGGGCGACAGATCGAGCCTCCGGATACGGACTTGAGCCAGCGTAAACCCGTCGTCGACTAGCGAGCGCACCATACGTCGGGCATCATCGGCGAGTATGGAGGGATGGAACGGCTCACCAAGTTGGCTATCCACATCAGCAAGCAGCGCTTCGGCTCTCCCTTCCTCTACGCCTTCGAGTTTGATGGACATTAATTGCAATAACGGACCTGTTTCGACTGTGATTTGCGCTGTTGGTCCTTCGGATTCTAGTTCACCATTCGCATCGTCAGCCGGAACGAGATCGACGGAAAGCACCCGCGCCAGCCCAAAGCCCCGAGCAGCGAGCGTATCGCGCACCACTCGCCGAAGGGCAGCCGAATCAGGTGGCATCCACCACCCTCGCCAGACCTGCTCCCCTTCAGAGGTAACAGCAAGTGCCGGAGCGCTGCCTGGAGGTGGGGCGCCGGGCGAGACCTGTGCTTGGGCGGGGTCACACCACAACAGCAGCAGAAGCAACGCAAAGCAGATCCCGCTACGTGAACGTGCACTAAGCTTCCCCTCTCCGTCATTCCCGCGAAGGCGGGAATCCACTACTGATTCCAAAGTTGGATCACATCGGTCTCGCCCCAGCGATGGCGGCAGTTGTGGGTCCCTGCCTGCGCAGGGACGACGAATAGGGGTAAAAGACCGCATCACGGATTTAGTAGTCGACGTGCCGATGCATGCCAATAGAAGCGAGAGCGAGGGATACGCAAGCGAGCAGGTTTCGCCGCCAAGCTAGGACCCAAACGCCGCGCGGAGCGTCGGCACCGGACGACTGTCCCAACGCCGTCCACCATCCAACTCGTGCCGACTACGACCGACCTTCCGACGATTTCCGACTCGGTCCTCGCTGCTTTCCACGACGATCTGACAGCTTGGTATCACCGGGTCAAGCGTGCGATGCCGTGGCGCGACAGCCGAGATCCGTACCGCATCTGGACCAGCGAGATCATGCTGCAGCAGACGCGCGTCGACCAGATGACGCCATACTACAAGCGCTTCATCGCCGCATTTCCGACCGTCGAAGCCCTAGCGGATGCCCCACAAGACGACGTACTCAAAGCGTGGGAGGGGTTGGGCTACTACTCGCGCGCCCGCAACCTGCACCGCGCTGCCAAGCAGGTCGCCGACGACTATGGTGGAGTCGTTCCGAACGACCACACGACGTTTATCGCCCTGCCTGGCGTCGGACCGTATACCGCTGCCGCGGTTCAGTCGATTGCGTTTGGAGGTAGCTACGCCGTTCTCGACGGCAACGTGCTTCGCGTGCTGTCGCGCGTCTTCGGCATCGACGATCCGATCAACCGCCCCGCCGTCCGTACCCGCTTTCAACACCTCGCGGATGCTCTGCTTCCGCCGACGAATCCGGGTGACTACAACCAGGCCGTGATGGAGCTTGGTGCGACGGTTTGCACACCCAAGAACCCGAACTGCGTGTCGTGTCCGCTGGCTTCGGTCTGCGTAGCGTTCGCCGAACAGAGACAGTCCGACCTGCCCGTTAAGGAGCCAAAAAAGAAGCGTCCGCATCACCACGTTTCCGTCGCTGTCCTAACTCGCCCCGATGGACGGTTTCTGATCCAGCGTCGCCCTGATGACGCTATGCTCGGCGGGCTTTGGGAGCTTCCCGGCGGCAAACGCGAGCCGAACGAGTCCGATGCCGCCGCCTGCGCACGCGAACTGCGCGAGGAATTGCACATCGACGTCCAGGTCGGCGAGCGGCTGGCACAAACCGATCACGCCTATTCTCACTTCACGGTCTCCGTCATTGCCTTCGCCTGCACAGCCGACGAGACGCCGACGACCAACCTGGAAACTCGTTGGATTCGACTAGAAGAACGCGACGCGTACGCGTTCCCCAAAGCCAACCACAAGCTGTTCGAACAGATCGAGGCTCGCCGTACGACGCCCGAATTGTTCGGATAACTTGAACGGTCCCCACCTGTTGGGCGGCGTATTGCTCCGCCCGGAAAAGGAACAGCCGGAAGGGCCTTCCGTTCGCAAAACATGCCTCCTCGCGCGTCCGCTTTGCTGTTTCGGGGGCGTTCGACTTAGAGGCCCCATCCCCTTCTGATATGACTACTACTGCACCTGCCCCTATCCAACTCTCCGGTCGTGCCGCAGAAGCCGTCCAAAAGATCATGACGACCAAAGACATCCCTGCAGGCTACGGCTTGCGCGTGGGCGTCAAAGGCGGCGGATGCTCCGGTATGAGCTATATCCTGGGTTTTGACAAGCAGCGTGATCAGGATGCCGCCTACGAAATCGACGGCATTCCGGTCTACATGGACAAGCGCCATGGCCTCTACTTGATGGGCGTCACAGTCGATTACCACGACGGACTCAATGCGCGTGGCTTCACGTTCGAGAACCCCAACGCGACCGCCACGTGCGGCTGCGGATCGAGCTTTTCGGCATGACACCTAGTGCGGCGTTCTTTTTGCACGATCGCTGACACGCTCCGTTGAACGCTCAAACGAGCGAACTCGGCCCCCACTTCTGACTTTTGAGCAGGTTCGCCTGCCACGCCTCGATACTCCGCGCGTTCTCGCCCTGCATCGTCCGGCGACACCGCCATCTCCCTACTTCATGGAAGGCAATTTCTCCAACCGCGTCCGAGACGTGATCTCGCTTAGCCGCGAAGAAGCGCTCCGACTCACCCACGATTACATCGGTACCGAGCACCTGCTGTTAGGTATCATCCGAGAAGGCGAAGGCTTGGCCGTCAAGATCCTTCGCAACCTGGGCTGCGAAACCGACAAGGTCAAGCAGGCCATCGAAGAGACCGTGCGCACCGTCGGCGGAACGGCTCCGAGCGGCAACATTCCGCTCACCAAGCAGGCCGAGAAGGTGCTCAAACTCACCTTCCTAGAAGCCAAACTCTATAAGTCGGACGTGATCGGGACCGAGCACTTGCTGCTCAGCCTCCTGCGCGACGACGAAAACCTGGCGGCTCAGATCCTGGGCGAGCGTTTCAACGTCGACTACGACAGCGTGCGCGCCGACCTGGACAGCATCATGAAGGGCGGATCGGGCGGATCGTCGCGCCCCACGGCGGCGGCAGGCGTTGGAGGCGGCGGCGGACGTTCCTCGCGGTCGAAACAGGCAAAAGCAAAAATGGACAAGAGCAAAACCCCCGTACTCGACAACTTCGGACGCGACCTGACGGCGCTCGCCGAGGAAGACAAATTGGACCCCATCGTGGGCCGCGAACAAGAGATCGAGCGTGTGGCGCAGGTCTTGTCGCGCCGTAAGAAGAACAACCCGGTCCTGATCGGCGAGCCGGGCGTCGGCAAGACGGCCATCGCCGAAGGTTTGGCGCTGCGCATCGTGAGCCGCAAAGTCAGCCGCGTGCTCTACGACAAGCGCATCATCACGCTCGACATCGCCGGCCTCGTTGCGGGCACCAAGTACCGCGGTCAGTTCGAGGAGCGCATGAAAGCGGTCATGGCGGAGCTTGAGAAGAACCCGGACGTGATCCTGTTCATCGACGAACTCCACACGATCGTCGGTGCCGGTGGCGCGTCGGGTTCGCTCGACGCCTCGAACATGTTCAAGCCTGCTCTGGCGCGTGGCGAAATCCAGTGCATCGGAGCGACGACGCTGGACGAATACCGTCAGCACATCGAGAAGGATGGCGCGCTGGATCGCCGCTTCCAGAAAATCCTCGTCGAGCCGTCGACGCCCGAAGAGACCGTCGAAATCCTGGGTAACATCAAGGAGCGGTACGAGGACCACCACAACGTCCGCTACTCGCAGGAAGGCATCGAGCTGGCCGTCAAGCTAGCCGAGCGCTACATCACCGACCGCTTCCTACCGGACAAAGCCATCGACGTGATGGACGAAGCGGGAGCCCGCGTGCACCTGAGCAACATCAAGGTGCCCAAGGAGATTGTCGAACTGGAAGGCAAGATTGAAGAGGTCAAGGGCGAGAAGGAGCGCGTCGTCAAGGAGCAGCGCTTCGAGGATGCCGCCCGCCTGCGCGACAGCGAAAAACGGCTCGCCGAAGAACTCGACGAGGCCAAACGGGAGTGGGAGCGCAAAGCCGACAACGAGGTCTACGACGTGACCGAAGAAGCCATTGCCCAGGTCGTCGCGATGATGACAGGCGTGCCGGTCGACAAGATCTCGCAGTCCGAAGGCAAGAAGCTGATGAAGATGGAGGACGCACTCAAGGGCCGCGTCATCGGCCAGCAAGAGCCGATCATCAAGCTCAGCAAGGCCATCCGTAGGACGCGCGCGGGTCTCAAAGATCCCAAGCGGCCTATCGGCTCGTTCATCTTCCTCGGCCCTACCGGAGTCGGCAAGACCGAACTGGCCAAGGTGCTGACTAAGTACCTGTTCGACTCTACCGATGCCATGATTCGCATCGACATGAGCGAGTACATGGAGAAATTCTCCGTCTCGCGCCTGGTCGGTGCGCCTCCGGGATACGTCGGCTACGAGGAAGGGGGACAGCTCACCGAGAAGGTCCGCCGCAAGCCCTACAGTGTCATCCTGCTCGACGAAATCGAGAAGGCGCACCCGGACGTGTTCAACATCCTGCTGCAAGTCTTGGACGACGGCATCCTGACCGATGGTCTGGGCCGTAGGGTCGACTTCCGCAACACGATCATCATCATGACGTCGAACATCGGCGCGCGCGATATCAAGAACCTGGGCAAGGGCCTGGGCTTCGCGGCGTCGAACGAGGTCGTCACGCACGACTACAAGAAGATGAAGTCGACGGTCGAGGATGCGCTCAAACGCGTGTTCAACCCCGAGTTCTTGAACCGCATCGACGATGTGATCGTGTTTCAGCCGCTCGAGAAGTCGCACATCTTCGAGATCATCGACCTGCTCATGGCCGAACTGCTCGTCCGCACCCGCGATCTGGGCATTTCGGTCGAGTTGAGCGAAGAGGCCAAGACGTTCCTGTCGGACAAAGGCTACGACCCGCAGTTCGGCGCGCGACCGCTCCGTAGAGCGTTGCAGAAGTACGTCGAAGACCCGATGGCCGAGCAGATCCTGAACAACGACCTTTCGGAAGGCGACACGATCCTCGTAAGCTACGACAAGGACAAATCGGATGCCGAGTTGCAGTTCGAAACCCGCAAGGGCGAGCCGGTCGCTGCCGACGTGTCGGAAGGCGATAGCCCCGAGGAAGCCGAAGCCGAATCGGGCGACGCTGCCTGACCCAAGCGATATACGCAAAACGCCCGGCTTGTCGCTTGACAGGCCGGGCGTTTTGCGTTGTCAGCGGGGGGTGCGCTCACGAACGTCCATAATCGTCTTCGAGCCGCTCGATGTCGTCTTCGCGGCAGACGCCCATCTGGGTTTCGATGATAACGAGGTATTGGTCGGTATCGTTGGCAATGCGGTGAACGCCACCCTGAGGAATGAAGAGGCTGTCGCCCGGCGCGACGCGGCGGTCTTCGCCGTCGAGGTGGAAGAGGCCTTCGCCCTGAACGATCACCCAGTACTCTTTGCGCTGCGCGTGGCGCTGCAGGCTCAGACGCTCGCCAGGTAGCACAACGATGCGCTTGACGCGGTAGCCGGGTTCGTTGAGGTATTCCTCCCAGCGCCCCCAAGGACGGTTGTCGGAGTCGATGAGCATGGGCGTTCGGAGTTGATGGAGCAGAGGAGACCCCAAACTAAATCCCCTGACGCCGTCTAAATCGGACCACGGCGAATAGAATGCGGACCTGCTCAGGGATTTCGTATTTTCAACTTCCTATTCCTGACTTCTCATGCGCCTCCTCCCCGCCCTCGCTCTGCTCTTGTTCGCGTCGACGGCGTCGGCGCAGACCTCTGTTCCAATGGCCGATAAGCGCCCACTCACTCTTTCCAACCATGGCGTCGATCGCATCGACGAGTATTACTGGCTCAACGACCGCGAGGACGCCGATGTGATCGCGTACCTCAACGCCGAAAACGCCTACACCGAGGAGAAGACAGCGCATCTGGCCGATCTGCGCCAGACGTTATACGATGAGATGGTCGCCCGTATCGCGCAGGACGATGCGACCGCGCCCTACTTCGACAACGGCTACTGGTACTACACACGCTTCGAGCAGGGCAAGGAGTACCCGATCTATGCACGCAAACCGGGTTCGCTCAACGCCGACGAGGAGATCATTCTCGACGTGAACCCGATGGCCGAAGGGCACAGCTATTTTCAGATCGGCGGCATGGATGTGAGTCCTGACGGCAAGCGGCTCGCTTT
>CAXBBB010000136.1:0-6542 GCA_963973615.1 uncultured Rhodothermales bacterium
GCATGCGCACTTGAAGGACATCGGACGCGTCACCTACGAACCCATCACGGACGAAGAAGCCGTCGCCGGAGTCAGGTTGCTCTCGCGGCTCGAAGGCATCATCCCTGCCCTCGAAACGGCCCACGCCATTGCCCACATGCAGAAAGTCGTACCCACGATGGACCGCAACCAGATCGCCGTCCTCAACGTCTCGGGCCGTGGCGACAAAGACATGGGCACGCTCGCCGCCTACCTCGACGCCTGACGCCATGATGGACACCACGACAACGAACCGGCTCACGTCCCATCTGGCCGACTGCATCGCGCGCGGGCGCAAGGCGATGGGCATCTTCCTAACGGACGGATTCCCTACGCAGCAAGCCACCGACGGCCTACTCGACGCCATCGTGGCCGGTGGCGCCGATTTTGTCGAGTTGGGAATGCCGTTTTCCGACCCGCTCGCTGAAGGACTTCCCATCCAGCACGCGTCGGACGTGGCGCTGCGTGGTGGCGTCACGATGCAGTCGACGTTGGAGACCGCGCGGCGTTTCCGCGAGCGCAACGACACGCCACTGCTGCTGATGGGCTACGTCAATCCGGTTCTTCGCTACGGGCTGAGCAACTTTTGCCGAGACTGTGCCTCTGTGGGAGTAGACGGGTTGATCCTTCCCGACGTGCCCCCCGAGGAGAGTGCTCAACTCGAATCGGCAGCCGCCGACAACGGACTCGCTACCGTCTTCCTCGCCGCACCCAACACGCCCGACGCCCGCTTGCTCAGACTCGACGCCCTCGCCACTGGATTCGTCTATGCCGTCTCGGTCGCTGGAATCACCGGAGCCGAGTTGGGCGATACGTCGCCGGTCGAGCGCTACCTCGAACGCGCGCGCCAGCACGTCACGCAGAACCCGTTGCTCGTCGGCTTCGGTATTCGAACGGCGGACGATGCCGCCCGTCTTTCGCAGTCCACCGATGGCTTCATCGTAGGCTCAGCACTCATTCGGCATGTCGAAGCGTTATTCGAAGACGACACGCTAGCCGACAAGGATCGCTACGCCCGCACTGCTGACTTCGTCCGTGCCCTCCACCCCGACTCCTGACCTCCCCGCTTTTGCTCCGACTGACGGCCCCTCTCCTACTTGTTCTCGCGCTGTCCGCCTGCACGGGTGACAGCGACTTCCGGCCATTTGCCTCAGGCAACGACACCGACCTGTATGCCGTCGTTGACTCGACCAGTTGGGAAGGCGCCATCGGTGAAGCCGTTCGTGAGACAGCGGGCGGGACGGTTCGAACGCTCCCGGCACCCGAAAGCCGCTACACGACCATTGCCGGAGCCGTCAGCACAGAAGACCGATGGGAAGAGGTGCGGAGCAACAAGAACATCGTCGTCGCCGCGCCTTTCACAGACTCTACGTTCGAGGCGAGCATTGTCCGCGCGTTTTTCAGCGATGCCGTACGGGCTGAGTTGCGGCAGTCCGGCCAAGGCGCCGTCGTCGTCCGACCAGACGTGTGGCGGCGGGGGCAGACCGTCGTCTTCGCCACTGGCCCCACCGACCAGTCCGTTGCCGACGCTTTGCGGCAGAGCGACGATCGCATCGACCGGGGACTAGAACGTGGCACCCGGTCGATCATGCAGCGCGACATGTTCGACCGAGGGCGTCAGCAGAACCTGGAAGACACGCTGATGGCCCAGCACGACTTTGCCGTCAACGTACAGCACGACTTCTTTATCGCCCGCAGCGAGCCGGGCTTCGTCTGGCTGCGACGCGTGCTCACCAATACGTGGCGCAACGTATTCGTCTACTACGAAGACGACTTCGACCCGACGCGCCTGACGCCCGAGTTCGCCCGATCGCTGCGTGACTCGCTGACGGCAGTCCACATGGAAGGCTCACAGGGCGGTCAGATCGAGATCGACGAACGGCTTCCATTCGAGATAAGCGAAATCGACTTCAACGGACGCTACGCCCTCGAACTGCGCGGCGTTTGGGCCATGTTTTCCGAAAACGCCGACGGCCGCCGCTTCCCGACGATGGCCGGTCCCTTCGTCACGTACGTGTTCTACGATGAAGGGCAACGCCGCCTCTACCTCATCGATGGGATGGTGTTCGCACCGAATAATCCCAAGCTGCCGTTCCTGCGGCAGGTGGAGGTTATAGCACAGACGTTCCGCACCGCGCAACCCGCTCCCGCCTCGTGAAAGGGTTGAACTGGTGGTTGGGTAGCCTGCTGGTTGGAGCGCTTCTACTGTCCGCTTGCTCGGACCGCCCGCCCCCCACGCCGCCCCCCGACCTCGTCGACGCAACCGCTCGTGCAGTGATCCTAACAGCGCGTGCCCAATCCGATACCGCTCTATCCCGCTCCCTGCGCACGGACACGTCCGCCGCCTCCACCGACGACCTGAGGCCCACGCTGGAGTATTGGTCGAGCGATCCCAAGCGTTTCCTGATCCTTGCTGACTGTGTATCGGTGCGCATTGAGACGCTGGCTCTCTCTCCTACCGCCGACTGAGCCATCGCCGCCCGGCCTCTGTTGCAGCGACGCGAGGTGCGACGGGATCGACCGTCTCAATCAGCCCTTCGTCCCTTAAATACTGGATGTGGGCGTCATTTGGGTTTACGATCAGCCCGTCGTCTGATGCAGCTGCCACGAGCGCATGATAGATTGCCTCCTCCTCCAAAACGATAGCTGTTGTAGCAGTCCGACAGACGTCGCAAACGCCGCACCGGGTGCTCGTCACGTCACCGAAGTAGCCGAGTACGAACTGCATGCGACACAGATCTGTCGTCAGGTACCGCTCCATAGCGTCACGCCGGCGGTCGAGCATCCGCTTTGCGCGTGATAGCTCCGACAAATCGAGCGCGAGCCGACGCGTTCGCGGGACGAGGAGCCGCACCCACGGCTGGTCGTCGAATGACGTGTAGTCGAGCACCCCGCGTCCTTTGAGGAACTCCAAGCCTTTGCGCACCCGTCCGGCCTCCATGTGGAGCGAGCGCCCCAACCGCTCCAGGTCGACAGTGATGGGCGCTTGGAACGCCTCCTTGGGCACCCGTCTAACAAGCGCGTCCACAAACGCCTGCAGTGAGGTCGTACCGCCTTGCGCTCTCAGCGCTTCGAGCGAGACCAACCACCGCAACATGCCATCCCCCCTACGCGACGACTGTTCGACGACACCTTCGCGAACCAATACGTCGACCGTCGCCGACACGACAGCTGGTGTCACATCCAGCTTTTGGGCGATCAGCCTGATTTTGACGGGGATGGGATCGTCCGGGGTTTCGCCCAGCGGCACCTGCGCGATCTCACTCATCAGGTCGAAGATCTGCGCCGCACGTTTGGGCGTCGGGTGAGCAGCGTCCGCCAGCCGTTCGTGCGTGGATAGATCACGCGGCTGCCAGAGCAGATGCGCCGTCGCCGCCCTTCCGTCACGACCGGCACGTCCGGCTTCCTGGTAATAGGCTTCCAGACTACCCGGCGCTTCGGCGTGAACGACGAGCCGTACGTCCGACTTGTCAATGCCCATTCCAAACGCGTTTGTCGCCACCATCACGCGCGCCTCCCCGCTCATCCACCGCTCGGAGGCTTCGGATCGGGCCTTTCGATTCAGCCCGCCGTGATAGAAAGCCGACGAGATGCCTTTGGAGTGCAGCGCCCTGGCTGTGCCCTCAGTCGTCCGCCTCGTCGTAGCGTAGACGATAGCCGAGCCTTGGTCATGCTCCTTGAGCAATCCGACAATCCGATCCAACCGCCGGTCACACCGTTCGACGACGAGGGCAAGGTTCGTCCTGCGAAACCCTTGCACGAGGACTTTAGGACTGCTAAGTTCGAGTAGTTCGACGACGTCCGCACGGACTTCGGGCGTGGCCGTAGCCGTGACCGCAAGCATCTGCGGATCGCCCATCAGTGCTCGGGCAGCCGGAATACGCCGATACGCCGGACGAAACGAGCGCGACCACTCGCTGACACAGTGCGCCTCATCGACGGCCAGTAGCGACACGTTGAGTTTGTCGGCATAGGCCGCGAAGAGGTCGCCTTCCAGTCGCTCGGGCGCGAGGTAGAGCAACTTGTAGGCCCCGTGCTGTGCGTTGACGAACAGTTGCTCCGCCTTGTTGGCCGGTAGAAGACCTGCGATGGCGGCGGCTGCCACTCCGCGTTCCTTAAGCGACCGCACCTGATCCTCCATCAGCGCAATCAGTGGGGACACGACGACCGTCAGCCCCTCTCGCACCAGGGCAGGCACCTGATAGAGCAACGATTTCCCGCCTCCTGTTGGCAATACGGCTACCACATCGGCGCCACTTCCAACGGCTTCGATCGCCTCGACTTGAGAGGGCCGGAACGACGGATAGCCCCAGACCAAGCGCAGAACGCCGGTCGCCGATTGGATAAAGACGTCGGGGTCGAGATTTTTTTTCGCCACGAGGTTACGCAGGCTAATTCGCCGTGTCTAGAGGAGCATATCACCTGTGACGCCCAAGCATACGATACGTTTGTCATAGGAGGCCGGTGCAGCGCGGTGGGACGCCTGCACCGGCCGTTTTATTTTGGGGGCTTCGCCCAACAGATTGCCTGTGTCCTCTTCCGTCACCCTCGTCCTCGTAAACTGGAATGGGCGAGCGCTACTCGAACGCTTTCTCCCCGGTGTCCTTGACACCGACTTTCCCGCTCGCGTTCACATCGTAGACAACGCCTCGACAGACGACTCAGTCGACTGGATACGCGCCCACGCCCCCGACGCCTCGCTCACCGTCCTGCCGACTAATACCGGCTTCGTGGGGGGTAATAACGCCGCTTTAGCCCAAGTCGACACCGACTACGCCGTTTTGCTCAACACCGACGTTCGGGTGGACGCAAACTGGCTGGCTCCTCTGGTCGAGTGGATGGACACACACCCCAACTGCGCCGCCTGTCAGCCCAAGGTCCTGAGCGAACGTCGACCCGATCATTTTGACTATGCAGGTGGAGCTGGCGGACACATAGATACGCTCGGTTACCCCTTTGCGTTGGGGCGAATGTTCGACACCGTGGAGCGCGACGAAGGTCAATACGACGAACCTCAGCGCATATTCTGGGCGAGCGGCGCCGCGATGATGCTCCGAATGTCTGCCCTCCACGAGGTGGGAGTGCTGGACGAACGGTTTTTCATGCACATGGAGGAAATCGACCTATGCTGGCGATTTCGCGCGGCCGGTTACGACATCTGGTCCGTTCCTCAGAGCCGGGTGTGGCATCTGGGCGGTGCATCGCTAGCACGTTCGTCGGCGCGTAAAACGTTTTTCAACGTGCGCAACAACCTGCTCATGTTGCAGAAAAACCTGCCCACTTCAGCCTTCTACAAGATTTTCGCCCAACGCGCAGCTCTTGACATGGCTGCCGCCGCTGCATTCGTAGCCAAAGGTGAAACCGATCACGCTACCGCAATCGTGCGTGGGTACGCTGGCGCTCACCTTCTGCGGGGCGAATCGGGTTCGCAGAGAGGTGCCAAAGCGTTTCCTTCTTATCAAGGCCGCACGCTGTTTGACTACTACGCACGCGGGAAGAAACGGGCGTCTGATCTAGAGGCAAGCCGTTTTAGCTGAAGAGAACGGTAGGGCATCGGCCTTTTTGGAAGTAAAAGCCCAGTTCGGCGCATAAACCAGAGCGCTGCGCTTCGAGGAAAGCTGCGCCTCCCCTGCCCTTACCGCAGGCGATCCATTGACTTGACCAGGGCGATATCGCGGTCGATGGCTTTCCGAGCCAGCATCAGGAGGGCGTAACCGAACAGCGGCAGCAGGACCGAGACGGCGGCAAGTCCGCGCTCAGTGAAGGCGACGAGTTCGGGGAATAGCCAGATCACGACGACCTCCAAAACCAATGCTACGATTACGAGCCATTGCGCGTTGGCGATCAGATCGCGCTGCGCTTTGCGATCGGCGTATCGGAAGATGGCAATAAGGGCAGCGACGCCTCCCAGCCCGGCGAACAGGCGAGCGGCTGCCGTCATCCATTCGTGCCAATCGTCGAGAAGGACTAGGGATGGATCAATGGCGAGACCGACGGCGGCGAAGATTGCGAGGGCGAAAAAGGCCAGCGTCAGGTAGATAGTTTGTATGCGTTGAATCATCCGAGCGAGTAGAAAACAAGAGGAGCCTCGCCGCGAACGACGAGGCTCCCAGGGGGATCACGAAGAATCGGTCAGACCTGACGCTTGGTCGAGTAGTTGACGCGAAGCGTACCGGCTTCACGCAACTCCTGCTGCACGTCGATCAGCGTACCGCTCTCGCTTTCGCCGTCGACACGGAGCGAGACGATCATGCGGGGCTCTTCCATGAGTTTGCCGTACATGATGTCCCGAACGGTCGTGATGTCTTCGATGAGCGCATCGTCGATCTGGACTGACGTATCGCCCATCGTGTTGCCGTCGAGCTTTTCGGGGCCGATGTAGACATACGAAACCAAACGCTTCTCCTCGATCTTGTCGATGGCTTCGGCGCTAGGCAGAACCGTGCGCACGAGCAAGTCCTGCTCACGCAGCACCGTCGTCACCATGAAGAAGATGAGCAACATAAAGATGATGTCCGGCAGCG
>CAXBBB010000137.1:0-6477 GCA_963973615.1 uncultured Rhodothermales bacterium
GCGTGAGGTGTAGCAGGTGGGAGTGCATCAGGGCCGCTTGGTAGGTGGGCGACGTGTTGAGCCGGTATTTCCACGCGTTGCGACGAACCCCATTGCGCGTGAGGGTATCAGCCGACAACTGCCAATGCGGGCTGCGACCGGCACGTGCCACGTCGTCGACGTTGAGGAGCACGAGCACGGCGTCGGGAGCGTAGCGCGCGTGTTCGTCTTCGAGAAAGGCGACGTAATCGCCCGTCCCCCAGCCTGGAGTTGCCACGTTGCGGACGCTCCACGCGCTGCGCCCCACCGCCTCGTCTATCCCACGCTGAATCAGCGTATGCGGTGCGTCATCATCGGCGAGTAGCCAGCCGAACGCAAACGAATCCCCCAGCAGGAGCAGGTCACGCTCGCCTTGGACAACGGGCGCTCGCTCGTTCAGCGGCGTTATACGGTACGTGTTGTGCCGCTCGTCGTGCGCAAACGGAATCGCGTCGCTCGGACGGTTGGCCCACAGGCCGTGCTCGGTCTGCACCAACTGCGTCCCTCCCAGATTTTGGGGCGCTGCCATCCGGACAACTCCTTCGGCGAGCAGTAACGCCACGATCAGCGAAACGAGCACTAACGCGCCGTTCGTTAGCAGCGACCGGAAGCGAGGGCGGCCCGAAGGCATGAAGCGAAGCTAGTAGTTAGCGAATGACGTAGTATACAGAAACGGCTACGCAAGCACTTGGCGCACGTCCACCCACTCCATGTCGGCGACTTCTGGCCAGCGCTCGCGCATTCCCCACTGAGCCTTGGGGTGATCGAAACAGCAGGCTGCAGACACTTCTGGGAGCACATCCGGCAAGATGTCGTTGCGAACGAAGAAGGCGTTGAAGCATAAACGGTTGCATCCAACCAGACGATAGCCTTTGCGCCGCGCAAGTGTCACATAAGCGCTAAGCGAGGCTCCTGCGTAATTAGGCATACCCCGCGTCTCCGAGCGTTCGTAACCATTGAAGTTGGCAGAGTAAGGAACGGTCAGGCAGGCGTCCGGGCCGATGATCTCCTGATACTCGACCACGACGACGCGGGGCGAGCAGGCCTCTAGAGCCTGCCAGATCCACCAGTCAATACCGTCCAGATCAAACGAGAGCAAATCGATGTCGTCGGTAAATCCGTGTTCGACGACAAGGTCGTTCACTGACTCCTGCGTAATCCAGTGATGTGCATAGATGGGAGGAAACGCCCGCGAGCCAGGGTGACGAGCGTAGAAGTTTCGTCCTCGCGCAACGAGATAAGGGTCACCTTCCACCAACAAACCATGCCATCCGTGTGTCAAAATCAGATTAGCCGTATTCGATTGTTCTCCCGCACCCGCACACATCTCAATACATCGACGATTGCCCATTCCTGCTAGAGCGAAGAGATATAACAAGATGCCGTCTTCGTCGACCTGGGAGCGGACTTGAAATCCTATATCTGATAGGGAAGGAAGCACGATGCCCGAGCGAAGCATCTGCTGATAGCGAAGCACCAGATCCAACTGAGCAGCTGCCGAAGGCTCTGGTATAGGTCCGGGATACGCCAGCTGTGTGGCCAAGTCGCGAAGGCGGCGAGCGGCTGTGCGCATCATGATATGTCAGAGGTCGTTGCTCGTTTGCAGTCCTGATTACAGGCTAAACGACTCGCCGCACGCGCATGTCCGCGTGGCCTGAGGGTTGGCAAAGTGGAAGCCTTGTCCGTCGAGTCCGTCGGTGAAGTCGAGTTCGGTGCCTTCGACGTAGAGCTGGCTCTTCAGGTCCATCACGACGCGTAGGCCGTCTACCTCGGCGACTTCGTCTTGCTCTTGGATCGTCGTGTCCCAGCCGAGTTCGTAGGTCAGGCCCGAGCATCCGCCCGGCACGACGGCGACGCGTAACAGGTGATCGGTCAGGTCAGTGCCCTCGGCTTGGGCGACACTCATCAGTTGGGTGAGGGCGCGAGGCGTGATCGTGAGGTCCATCGGAGAGTGGAGTCGGATGCAGAAGGAACGTTCGCAACGAGACGAGCACGAGGCGGTTTCTGGCGGCGACGCGGTCCATTTTCAATGCCGAGTGAAACCGGGGCGAACGGCCTAATCCACATCGATTTAGGGGAACGGCGCCTGCTACGGCTCTGTTACCCAAAGCCGTCCCGATTGTGGACCTGCGCGCCGACTTTCCTACGCCACCGACTGATTTATGAGCACCCAGAACGAATACCTCCACGAAGTAGCCGCGAACGAGTACGAGTGGGGCTTCGTGACGGAGACGACGCCGGACAATGCGCCCAAGGGCCTGTCCGAAGACACGATCCGCTTCATTTCGGCTAAGAAGGAAGAACCCGAGTGGATGCTCGAGTATCGGCTCAAAGCCTTCCGCCACTGGAAGACGCTCGCCGACGATCCGGCCAACAAGTACCCCCGCTGGGCGCACATCGACTACCCAGACATCGACTTCCAGGACATCTCGTACTATAGCGCGCCCGGTCAGAAGGCGAAGTACGAATCGCTCGACGAAGTCGACCCGAACCTGCTCGACACGTTCAACCGCCTGGGCATTCCGCTCTTGGAGCAGAAGAAGCTGGCAGGCGTCGCCGTCGACGTAGTGATGGACTCGGTCAGCGTCGCGACGACGTTCAAGGCCGAACTCGCCAAGCACGGCATCATCTTCTGCTCGTTCACCGAGGCGATCCACAACCACCCCGAACTCGTCAAAGAGTACATGGGCAAGGTCGTCCCGCACACCGACAACTTCTACGCGGCCCTCAACGCTGCCGTGTTCTCGGACGGATCGTTCTGCTACGTTCCCAAAGGCGTCCGCTGCCCGATGGAGCTGAGTACCTATTTCCGCATCAACGAGAGCGGCACGGGCCAGTTCGAGCGCACGCTGATCATCGCCGAAGAGGGCAGCTACGTCAGCTACATGGAAGGCTGCACGGCCCCGATGCGCGACGAAAACCAGCTCCATGCCGCCGTCGTCGAGATCTACGCCAAGGCCGACGCCGAGGTCAAGTACGCGACGGTCCAGAACTGGTATCCGGGCGACGAAAACGGAAAGGGCGGCATCTACAACTTCGTCACCAAGCGCGCCATCGCCGCTGGTGACCGCGCCAAGGTCAGCTGGACCCAGCTCGAAACGGGTTCGTCGATCACCTGGAAGTACCCCAGCGTCATCCTCAAGGGCGACGACACGGTAGGCGAGTTCTACAGCGTCGCCTTTACCAAAGGGATGCAGCAGGCCGATACGGGCACCAAGATGATCCACCTGGGCAAGCGCAGCCGCTCGACGATCATCAGCAAGGGCATCAGTGCAGGTAGGAGCAACAACAGCTACCGCGGACTCGTGCGCATCGGCAAGAAGGCCGAAGGCGCGCGCAACTTCTCGCAGTGCGACAGCCTCCTGCTCACTGATACGTCCGGCGCGCACACCTTCCCCTACATCGAAATCCAGAACCCGACCGGACAGGTCGAGCACGAGGCGACGACGAGCAAGGTCGGCGAGGACCAGATTTTCTACTGCAACCAGCGTGGCATCGGCGAATCCGAAGCCGTCAAGCTGATCGTCAACGGCTTCGCCAAAGAGGTCATGGCCAAGCTCCCGATGGAGTTCGCCGTCGAAGCCCAAAAACTCCTCGCCATCGAACTGGAAGGCTCCGTCGGCTAGCAGAGCTAGTTCCTTAGCACCGATGGCGTTCTGATCGGACGGTTGGCTCCACCCTCCGCTTCCGTACCGCCGTTACATGTAACGGCGCTCCAATCTCTCGGCATTCCTTGCACCCCCGTACCGACGGGGCATGCCCCGTCGCTAGCAGCACTCCCGCGCGACACCCCTTCTCAAATCACGATACACTTCTTATGTCGCTCCTCAACATCCAGAACCTCCACGCCGAAATCGACGGCACGCCGATTCTCAAAGGCGTCACCCTCGAACTCGAAGCCGGTAAGGTCCACGCCATCATGGGACCGAACGGCAGCGGCAAGAGCACGCTCGCCAACGTCCTCGCCGGACGCGACGAGTACGAAGTCACCGAGGGTAGCGTGACGTACAAAGGGGAGGATCTGCTCGAAATGGATCCCGACGAGCGCGCACGCGAAGGCGTTTTCCTCGCGTTCCAGTACCCCGTCGAGCTTCCGGGCGTATCGATGACCAACTTCCTCAAGGAGAGCGTCAACGCCGTGCGTAAGCACAACGGACTCGACGAACTGCGCGCCGGACCCTTTCTCAAGTTGATGAAGGAGAAGGCCGAACTCGTCGAGATGCGCGCCGACTTGAAGCAGCGTTCAGTCAACGAAGGCTTCTCGGGCGGCGAGAAGAAGCGCAACGAGATCTTCCAGATGGCACTGCTCGAACCCAAGCTCGCTATCCTCGACGAAACGGACAGCGGTCTCGATATCGATGCCCTGCGCGTCGTCAGCGAAGGCGTCAACCGACTGCGCGCCGATGACCGCGCGTTCCTCGTGATCACGCACTACCAGCGCCTGCTCGACTACATCGTGCCCGACGTGGTGCACGTGCTGATGAACGGCCGCATCGTCAAGACCGGAGGCCCCGAACTCGCCAAAGAACTCGAAGCCCGCGGCTACGACTGGATCGAAGAGGAGTTGGCCGCTGCATAATCGCTGCCCCACGCCTTCTCCCATACCCGTACCGCCGTTGCATGCAACGGCGCTTCCGAGAGGCGACAACGCACCCGGAAGCCGTCTAGCCCGATACCGAACTCATGACCGTAACCCCCAGCAGCCTCGACCGCTTCGTCGCCGCGCACGCCGCGCTCGACGGACACACGCTCAACGGCTCCAACGCCCACGTCCACACGCTGCGCAGCCAGTCCCTCGCCCACGCTCAGCGCCTGGGCCTGCCGACGCGCCGCAGCGAAGCGTGGAAGTACACCGCAATCGAGAAAGTCCTCGTTCACGAGTACGCCCTCACCGCAGCCGAGCAACCCTTCACGCCGACCGCTGCTGATGTAGACGCCGCGCTTATGCCCGGCCTCGACGCCGACATCGTCGTTCTCGTCGACGGGCGCTTCGACGCAGACCTGTCGCGCATCGGCGAGTTGCCCGGCGGAGTGATCGTCACCGGCATTCAGTCAGCAGCGGCACAGCACACCTCACTAGTCGACAAGCACCTGGGCGCCTACGCGCGTCCCGACGAGCAGGTATTCGCTGCGCTCAATACGGCATTCCTCGCCGATGGCGCGTTCGTCTACGTCCCCAGCGGCATCACGCTCGACCGGCCGATTCACCTGGTTTCGCTGCACTCGGCAGCCGAAGATCGCATGGTGCAGCCGCGCCTGCTCGTCGTCGCCGAAGACGATGCCCACGCCGTGCTGGTCGACACCACGCGCGTGCACGGCGAGAGCAAGCTGTTCGTCAACTACGTCGCCGAGTTTTCGGTCGGCGCCAAGTCGACCGTCACGCACTACCGTGTACAGGACGAAGGCCCCAAGGTGACCGAGGTCGCCACGTTCGACGCGCACCAGTCGGACGATTCGGTCTTTACGACGATTACCGTCGGCTTGTCGGGCGAGACGTTGCGCAACAACATCCACGTCACGTCGGGCGGCTCGAACACGGACAGCCATATGAACGGCCTCTTCCTGCTCGACGGAAAGACGCACGCCGACAACTCGTCGTTCATGGATCACGCCTCGCCCGATTGTGAGTCCAACGAACTCTACAAGCACGTCTTGTGGGACGACGCGACGGGCATCTTCAACGGCAAGATCCTCGTCCGCCGCGACAGCCAGCGCATCAACGCCTATCAGTCGAGCCGCGCCATCCTGCTCGGCGACGGCTCGACGATGAACTCCAAGCCCGAACTGGAGATCTACGCCGACGACGTGCAGTGTTCGCACGGCGCCGCAACCGGCCGTCTCGACGACGACGCCCTGTTCTACCTCCGTGCACGCGGCCTGACGATGCAGAGCGCGAGGGCCTTGCTCCTGCTCGCGTTTGCAAGGGAAGTCACCGACACGATGGAGCTAGAACCCTTCCGCGCCTGGGTCGACGAGAAGCTGCAAGCTCGCTTCCTCACCGGCTGAGCATCCTCGACGCTCTCTTTGCGCCCGCTTCGGACTTCCGAGGCGGGCGTTCTCGGTTTATGCCTAGGCTTCTTCCGGCTCCTCCTCGTCGACCGGCTCGTCTTCGTAATCCTCCTCATCGTCGGAGTCGGACAGGTCGATGACGTCTTCGTCCGAGTAGACGCCGCGTTCGAGTTCTTCTTTGAGGTAGCGCGCCGTCGGCGTGTTCTGCTGGGCCAGCTCTTCGGGCGTCCCGGCGAACAGGATGTGACCGCCGCCCGCCCCACCCGTCGGCCCCAGGTCGATCACGTGATCGGCGACTTTGACGACGTCCATGTTGTGCTCGATCACCAGGACCGTGTTGCCCTTCTCAACGAGGGCGCGCAAGACGGCAAGCAGGTGGCGGATGTCCTCGAAATGCAGGCCCGTCGTCGGCTCGTCGAGGATGTAGAGCGTCTGGCCCGTTCCCGGCCT
>CAXBBB010000138.1:0-6437 GCA_963973615.1 uncultured Rhodothermales bacterium
CGCTACCGGGGGGTTAGGTGATGAAACGCAAACGCCCCGCTCGGTATCGAAACCAAACGGGGCGCGGAGATACGAACCGAAAAGGCCTATCGCTGGAAGTCGAGCAGGACCGAGAAGCGCATCGTGTTGGCGAGCGGGCTGTCTTCTTCCAGAGCGTAGATGTACGAGAAGTCGACGCCGAAGATGTTGTACCGGATGCCAGCGCCGAACGTGATGAACTCGCGGTTGCCGTTATACGGGTTCTCGTAGAAGTAGCCCGCGCGCATCGCGAACAGCTGGTTGTACCAGTACTCAGCGCCCAAGCCGACCGTCATCTGGTCGAACGCGTTGAGTTCACGCGCGTCTTCCCGGTCATTGCCCGGCGTGAGGTCGACTTCGAGAGGCGCCCAGGCCGAGAAAATGGCGCGGTACCACGGATCGACGTTGCGCTCGATGACGGCGCGGTCGTTTTCGTCGAGCGTCGGCGTACCGTCGGCGTTGAAGACTGAATCCGAGGTGACGCGGTAGAGCGCTTTGTTGAAGTCGTTGGCAAACGTGATCGAGTTGAACTCGTCGATGTCAAGCGTGAAGGCGTAGCCGAAGCGCAGGTTGGTCGGGATCGGGTCGCGCTGTCCGCCTTCGGTGTAGCCGACCGTCGGCCCCATGTTGGCGAGGTTCGCGCCCACGTTGAACGACGCTTTGCTGCCGCCCAGGTCGAACTTATCGCTCTTGTAGAGCAGGCCCAGATCGAGCCCGAACGATACGCCGCGCTTGACTTCGGTATCGGTGTCGATGGAGATGCCGGTCGCCAGGTTCGACACGATGGTACGCGCGCTCACGCCGATGCCCAGGTTGTCGGTGATCTGCCGCCCGAACGATAGGCCCGCTGCCAGGTCATACGATTTGAACTGACCGAGCGAGTTGCCCAGTTCGTCCGTCGCCTCGTGCGTGCCCAGGTTGAAGTAGGTGATGTGCGCCCCGAACGTGCCAATGTTATCGACGGCTACCTTGCCGACGGCGTACTCGTAGAACAGGTTCGCGTTGAACTCGGGCAACCAGTTGGAGTGCGTGATGCCGACCGAGGATCCGGTCTGGAACGCCAGACCGGCCGGGTTCCAGAAAACGGCGTTGGCGTTGTCGGCGATGGCCACGTTGGCGTTGCCCATGCCCGCAGCCCGGCTATCCGGCTCGATCATGAGAAACACGACGGCAGCGCCGCCGACTTGCGCGCTCGCGGTCTGCACCAGAGGCGCCGACAGCACGAGCAAAAGGCTCAAGGCCAGGGTTCGGAGAGAAATCACGACAGGAGAGGGTTGTGTTGTAGGCAAGGTCGAATACGAGTGAGTCACCGAACGACAGCCAAACGCTCAACGCGCTCGACTACATCGGTCGTTCCATCGTCGCGGGTCAGGCTGACGCGGAGTTGGTAGAGATAGAGGCCCGGCGCGAGGGGGTCGCCGTCCTGGTCGAGTCCGTCATAGGGGATGCGCACGCCGCCGGATGGAAGGACGCCCATCGGTAACGCCTCGAATGCATCCATTGTGCGAACGAGTTGGCCCGAGAGCGTGAAGATGCGTACCCGCACGTCGGCTTGCGTGCCGGGCGGCTGGTTGTGCTCGAACGCGATGCGCGTGCTGGACGACATCGGGTTGGGGAAGTTGGCGACGCGCCGCACATCGAGCGCCTGCGAAGCGGCAACGACGAAGTCGAGTTTGGCTTCGGTCGCATTGTTGAGCACATCCCATGCCCGCACAGTTAGCGTTCCAGGTCCAGGCTCCAGATTGTCGAGCGGAACGCGCACTTCGCCGCTCCGCGACTGGTTGGGATCGGCCCGAAACGACGATCCGATGTCGCGCGCGTTGGCCTGATCGCCGTTGACGACGAGCAGCAACTCGTGCCCGACGCCGCTGCCAACCGTGTTGATGCCGGTTTTGTCGCTCAGCCGTACGATCAGTTCGGGCGCCGACGACGTGAGGCTCCCGCCAACGAACGACTCGTCGCCCAGGAAGAGTTCTACGTCCGGCCCGTCGTCGTCATCGGTCGGAATCGGTGCGCTGCCGCCAACCACGATGCGCCGCGTGCCGCCGATAGCCTGCGCCTCGGCGCCCCCGTTCGTTCCCTGTGCGTAGGCGACGATCTGGCCCGGCGCGTCGGCGTAGGCGATGTCTTTGGACACCACAAACGCCGCATCGAACGCGCCGCCGACCACGTCGACTTCGCCGCGCCACAGCAGGTCCTCGCCGACCGTGAAGTCGTACGTCGCCAACTGATTCGTGGTGTACTGGCGCGGAATCGTGACCTCGACGCGTCGCTCGGCGTCGTACACCGACAGTGCCATCGTGCCGGTAAATCCGGTCGCCTGAGCACCCGCCGACGTTACGACACGTCCGGAGATGCGGACCTCATCGAGCGCACGCACCTGAGCCGCCGACGTGTCCAGCGCGACGCCGTTGACGCGGTCGACCTGGGCGCGCAGTCCGGGTAGGCCAAAGCGCTGGGCGGGATCGCCGAGTAGGTTGAAGCGGCGTCCGTTGCCCTGATAGCCGGGAGGCGTCTGCTTGAGTTGGTAGTACGCGTCGCCGAAGCGAGTCGCGTTGCCGTCGCCGTCGCGCTCGAACAGGGCCTTGTTGAGTTGCAGGTTGACGCCCAGGTTGAGCGTCGTCGGGCTGCGGCTCGTGCTGACGACGCGGACCGTCGTGAACATCGCCACGCCGCCGCCTTCGGGCATCAGCAGCACACGCTCAGCCAGGCTTTGCTCTTGCTGCAAATCCCAGTGCCCGAACGAACAGGTCGCGGTAATGAAAATGGGCAGGCGGTTGCCGTTGCGCAGACTGGGCAGATCCTCGACCGTGAACAGATCCTCGCTCGCCAGCCCGAGCGGGCTTCCGTGGCCGCTGTAGTTGAAGGCGAGAATGCCGTCGTTGATCTGACGGATGATGTCGGCGTTGGCTTCGGGCAACTTGACACCGACCGTCTGCACGCGCTCGTACGCATCGCCGTAGACCTTCCGGACGTGGATTGAAGCATCCATTGACTCGACATCCTCGGCGACGTAATCGGCGTTCTGCAAGTGGAGATCCCCATCGGAAACGCCACTTTGGAGTGCGTCGTCGGCAGCGAAGAGGTAGCGGTTGCGCCACGGTCCGAACGATGCGGCTCCATCGTAGCGCATCAGCTTGGCGACCAGTGCCGTTGCCTGCTCACTCGACTGAATGGGGAGCCGCCCGATGCCTAGGTCGATGCGCTCGCTCGTCGATACGACGCGGCCTTCACCCGGATCGAGGAGCGCGAAAAAGTCGTCGGTCGTGAACGAGTTGAGCGGAGAGAGCGCTTCTTCGGTCTCGTACGGCGGGAGCCAGTTGGTCAGATACGGGACACTCGCGTCCTGCCCCAATCCGCGATAATTGAAGTGCCCGTCACCGAAGAGCAGCACATAACGCGGCGCCTGGTCCGACGTCGGAGCGCGTTCGTAGAGGAAACGCAGATAGTCGCGGATAGCCGACGGATCGCCCGCTCCCCCTCCGAACGCGTCGAAGATCAAGCGCGAGGAAACGACGATGGGCGACAACCCCTGAGCAGCGCGGTGGTCGGCGAGTTGCTGGGCCTGAACGCGGAACGTGTCCGGCACGACGATCACGTAGTCGGGGAAGCCTGCGATTCCACGCAGATTGGCGTTCGTCACACGGGTCGCCTCGCCCGTCAGACGCTGCGCTGAAGCCTCAGTAAACGCGACCAGTTCACGCGGCGAACCGGCAGCCTGCGAGAGCTGCACGCGCCACGCACCGCCCGCAGACTGGATAGCGAGACGCGTCGGGCGCAGCGCATCGGTCACGTCCCACACCTGCGGCTCGGCAGCGAAGCCCGACAGCGCAAAACTCAGCGGACCGCTCGCGTCGGGCGGCGTGGCGAAACGCAGTAGTCCGTCCTGAGCCGTCAGAGTACGCGGATAAAAAATGCGCAGCCAGTCGACGCCCGCTCGCTGCTCGATCAAGCTCGCCGCGCCGGGTTCGAGCCGCGCGCGAACCGGGAACGAGAGCGTTGTCGCCGAGAATCTGGCTTGTGCCTCTATCGCTAGCGGACTTTCCGGCCCCGTGCTGACCTGGCGGGGACGGCACGAGCACCTCTGATCCCGACTGCAACCGAAACTCGGCGCCGGGCGATCCGCCGAGCGACCGAACGGCGAATGACACGCCCCCTTCGACTGGGCCGCCGGTGTAGCCGGGCAGATCCGCCTGGGCTGCAAGGTCGATACCCTGCCCCGCATCGAACAGGTTGGAGAATCGCTGCAAACCCGACCCGCCCTCTTCGGCCCACGAAAACTCTTCGCGATCGACGACGAAGCGGCCCGTCGTCGTCGTGCGATCCGCCGCGCCATTGGCGGGAAACGCTGCTGACTGAATGCGCTCCGATTCGGCTCCGATTTTGAGGAATACGAAGCTCGTCCGCGTATACGGGTTGGTCGTGTGCTCCCATTCGGTGCCGCTGTACTGCCATGTCTGCGGCCCTTGCGCGTAGAACACAACCGCGTCGTTTCCAGCAAATCCACCATCACCGCCGCCACGAATCCAGACCGGATTGGCAACCAAGTCAATCGGCCGATCCTCTCCAACAACCTGCGGAACGGGCCGCCCTCCGTTGTGGAGCACGCGCACGTTGTTCGGGTCCGTCGTCGCCGGATCGACGCCCAGACGTTGCAGCAACTCAGCATCGACCCGGTACATGCCGCTCGTCTCGATGGGCAGACGGAAGATGGTCCCGCTCGACAGTTCGCTCGTCGTCTGAACCGCTACTCGGCTGTTGCGGGCAAACGCCGATGCCGAACGCGGCGCAGCATAGCGCACATCGACCACGACGCGGCGGTAGCGCCGCACCTCTCCGCCCGAATAGCCGATGCGCGGCACAGCAAGCGTAGCGACCGGCTTGCGGCGCGCGATACCCACGTCGAGCGCCCTAGCCGAGGACGGCATCAGGCTGTCGGCAAGCGCGAGCGGCAACGGCGCTGCATCGTAGTCGGATGCGAGGACGAGGACAGTGGGCAGCGCCTGGGTCGGCAGGTCGAGCAGGTGGTAGCCGTTGACGGATCCGCCCGAGAGCACTTCGAGCGCGCGCTCATCGAACGTCGTCGCGCCGGAGGAGTCGAGGTCGGCGGCGAGTGAGCGCGGCCACGCAAACGTGAACTCCAACTGCTCGCCCTCGGCATCGCTGCTCAACACGCGCACGGACTGCGCAGAAGCAGCGGCGGGCAGCAAGCCCAGCACGCACACGGCGAGGAACAATCGAAACACGGCTACGATGAGTAAAACCAGAAGGTTAGCAATAGAGGCCCGGAGGCCTGTCGTAGCGGTGTCCGTCGATACGCGTGGGCGAGATAGGTGAGGAAATACAAGATAGCCGGCCTACACTGGCTTTGCAAGACAGCTCAGCACGCCACGCGCGCGTCCGCAGGGCTCTGGCGTCGGTTCGTCCCACAGCGGTCGTACGCGTCAGCCGCCCGCCCACTCGCGTAGCGTGTCGCGCAGCACAGAGATGCGGGCTAGCTCCTCCTCCATCCGCACCATTCCCGCTTGCAAATCAGCGACAGCCGCCTGAGCATCAGGATCGGAGATCGTGTCCGAGACGGCATTGAGAAACTGCACGTTGCCGCTGACGACAGCAACCGGATTGCTCAGATCATGCAGCGCCTGCGCAACCGCCTGAGCGACGACAGTACGTTGTTCGGAATCCGATCCGGTCGGCGGGTTGGGTAGGAGCGGCGCTTTCATAGAAGGTTGTTACGTAAGCGAAACGGCTCGAATGCCCTTTTCCGTCTCTTCCAGCGTGGCCCAACTCACGTCGACGTCGTGCTCGAACAGAATCCGCCAGTCGTTCGCGAGCGCATCGGCGAGGAACGCGGCTTTTTCGTCCATCGAGGTCATCGGAAGCACGTCGTAGCCCATCGTCCATGCTGGGCCGAGGTGGTGATGCGTGGGCAGCAGATCGGCGGGGAAGGCAACGGTGCGGTCTTTGTCGTCGAGTAGGACGATTTGCTGGGCGCGTGTGTGTCCGTCGGCCGTTCGGACACGGATGCCGGGCAGGATCTCGCCGGGACCGTCGTGTAGCACCAAGTGGCCTGACTGCTCCAACGGCTCCATGTTTTCCGATAGGAAAGACGCCTGCTCGCGCTTGTTGTCGCGCGTCGCCCACGTCCAGTGATCGCGCTGCACGTGGACCTGCGCGTTGGGGAAGACGAGGTCGAGCGAGCCATCGGCCAAGCGCTTTGTCGCTCCGCCGCAGTGATCGAAGTGCAAGTGCGTCAGGACGACATCGGTCACGTCGGACACGTCAAAGCCTGCCGCCCGCAGCGACCCGTCGAGTGTATGCTCGGTATGGTCGACGCCATAGATCTCGGCGAACTTGGCGTCGATCTTATCGCCGACTCCGGTGTCGATCAGGTCGAGCCGGTCGCGCGAATTGTTGAA
>CAXBBB010000139.1:0-6417 GCA_963973615.1 uncultured Rhodothermales bacterium
GCCTTCGGGACGGAGTTCGTTGAAGCGCTCTAGGCCTCCACGATCCTCGTCGGCCAGCCAATACTGGTTGACTTGCATGTTGGGCCGCGGGTTGACGTTGACGACGAGGTTGTCTCGCACCCAATACTCGCAGTTGCTGCCCTTGCCGTTTTGAATCGTGATCGACGGCGTTTGAGTGCACTCCCACGCGCGCGCCTTGAAACGGAAATCCGTGCTGGTGAGCGCGCCGACGGGGCAGATGTCGATGACGTTCATCGAATACGGCTCGTCGAACGTCACGCCTGGAGGCGTCATCGGGTAGTTGGTGACGCCGCGCGAGATGATCGTCAACTGGTTGCTCTGGCTGATCTCGCTGGTGAAGCGGGTGCAGCGCGTGCAGTTGATGCAGCGCTCAGCGTCCAATGTGACGCGCGGTCCTAGCTCGACGCGCTTAGGCTTGTGGACCTTGCGAAACTCGAAGCGCGACCCTTCTGGGCCGTACTTATACGCCTGGATCTGCAGCGGGCAGTGCCCCGCCTGGTCGCAGATCGGGCAGTCGAGCGGGTGGTTGATGAGCAGAAACTCCAAGTTGCCTTCCTGGGCGTCCTTGACGAGTTGGCTGCTGCGGTGCGTCTTGACGACCATGCCGTCGGTCACGTCAACCGAGCACGAAGTCATCAGCTTGGGGAAGAACTGGATCTCGGGCTTGCCGTCCGCGCCCATCACCACTTCGCGCGTCTCCCTATCGACCTTTGGCGTGCCGACTTCGACCAGGCACTGGCGGCAGTTGGCCGGGATCGACATCGCCGGGTGATAGCAGAAGTGCGGGATTTCGAGGCCGCTCTCGATCGAGAGTTGCAGCAGCTTGTGGCTGCCGTCGAAGTCTACTTCGTGGCCGTCAATCGTGACCTTGGGCATGGCGGAGTCGGTAGGCGGCTCTCAAGAAGCCGATAGTTCAGAAGTCAGGAAGTGGGCGCGTCAGCGACAGGCGTGGCGGGACGGTCTTCGAGCGTGGCGCCCGACATCGTCAGGTGCAGTTCGTACGTGTCACCTGTGATCGCGTTCGGATCTTCTCCTGCGTCTTCGGCCAAGTGGCGCGCGTCCGCTTCGGACAATACGGCTTGGTCGAGGTATCCGCTAACGACGATGCGCTCACCGGCGAGATCCGTCGGAAGCGTCCAGAGGTACGCCCCTTCGGCGTCTTTGGGCACGTTCAGGCGGATGTGTCCGGGAGTGCCGTCGGCGAGTTCGGTGCGCATGACGGCCCAGCAGCCCATGTTGGTGCAGACTTCGGTCGCCTCGCCCTCAATCGTCACGCGCTGGCCGACGTAGCTATCCGGTTCGGAAAGGACCGCAGCAACGGGGACCGCGCCATTCCTGTCGACTGCATCGCCCACTTGTTCAAAGGTAGGGGCAGCTTCGGGAAGCCCAGTTTGATCTGTTTGGCAGGCTGCGAGAGGGAGCAGCAGCAGCAGAGTAAAGAGAAAGCGCATTCAGGCGTCGAGAAGTGAGGTTTTAAGGTACGCGTCGTGCAGCGGCACGTCTGCGCTTATGCGGCCAAGTCGCAGCGCTGTGCGGTTGGTGAACCGTCGACAGCGTGTTAGCTAGTGTTTCAGACAGGCTGAACGACGGGGACTGCAGTCGATGCGCCATCGCCGGTCGTGAAGACCGACGGTCGGCACTTGGCTTCAAACTCGCTGCGGAAGCGGGTGACGGTGTTGCGGACGGGCCACGCGGCGGCGTCGGCCAGCGCGCAGACCGTACGGCCTTCCATGTTGTCGCACAGGTCGATCAGCAGTTGGAGGTCGCGCATGTTGCCGTCGCCCTGGTCGATGCGGGTGACAATGTTTTCGAGCCAGCCGGTCCCTTCGCGGCAGGGCGTGCACTGGCCGCAGCTTTCGTGGTGGTAGAAGTGGGTGATGCGGCGAAGGAAGCTGACCATGTCGGTGTCTTCGTCGAGAAAGAGCATACCGCCCGTTCCGTACATCGACCCAGCGTCGCGTAGCGTCTCGGCATCCATCGTGACACCCTCACACATCTCGGCTGTCAGCACGGGGACCGACGAGCCGCCGGGTACGAGCGCTTTGAGCTTCTTTCCGCCGCGCATTCCACCGCAGACTTCGTTGAGCAGATCCGAGATGAGCATCCCCGTCGGGTACTCGTAGACGCCCGGACGGTTGACGTGCCCGCTGATGCCGTAGAGGATCGGGCCGGGGTGCTTCTCGGCACCGATACCCGCGTACCACTCGGCTCCGTTGTTGACGATGAGCGGCACGCACGCGAGCGACTCGACGTTGTTGATCGTCGTCGGCTGCGCCCACAGACCTTTCTGAGCGGGGAACGGCGGCTTGACGCGGGGATAGGCGCGCTTGCCTTCGAGCGATTCCATCAGGCTGGACTCCTCGCCGCAGATATATGCTCCGGCACCCTTGTGGATGATCAGGTCGCACGAGAAGTCGGTCCCCATGATGTTCTTGCCGACCAGTCCGGCCGCATACGCCTTCTCCAGTTCGTGCTCCATGTGCGTGATCCACGAGGCATACTCGCCGCGCACGTACAGGTAACCCGCCTGGGCGCTGATCGCGTAGCACGCCATTAGGATGCCCTCAAAGACCGAGTGCGGGTTGTATTCGAGCAACTGCCGATCCTTGAATGTCCCCGGCTCGGACTCGTCGCCGTTGCAAGCGATGAAGCGCGGGCGGTCGTCGACCGGCGGCATGAACGACCACTTGAGGCCTGTCGAGAAGCCTGCGCCCCCACGCCCGCGCAGGCCGCTGGCTTTGACGGTATCCGTTAGCGTCTTGGGGTCCCACTTGGATTCCGTCAGGACTGTTTTGAGCGCCTTGTACCCGCCGTTTGCCTGATACACATCGAGCTTGTGCAGGTCTTTGACGGGCGGCAGGAGGACGCGTTTGTAGTTGCGCCAGTCACCGGCTTTGGTCTGTCCCTTAGCGGGGGCGGGGCGAGCTTCCATGAGAGTGTGTAGGTGGCGAGGCGGGCGGCTGAACAACTAAACTATACGTTCAAGCCAGCCCGACGTGCCGAAGGAGTGAGGATTATCGAAAGGATCGACTCGTTTTGGATTCCGCAGCGAGGGCATGATGCGTGATCTCGGAGATCAACCGGTCGGCATCAAGAGTGACGCGGTCCAACACGACGTCCATTTCATCGGCATCCGAAAGGGCACGCAGCGCTTCGAAGATGTAAAGGCGGCGGCGGGTACCGCGGTAACCAAACACGAGACTCAGGGGAGAAATGAGAATGCTAAAGGCACAAAGAAGTACGACCCAAGCCGGTTCTCCATCCATGAGCATGGGTACGGAAAGAGCACCGGCGAGGAGAGCTATTCCAACTCCCATCCACGGGCCCCATCGTTTCATCTGGCCTAGGAGCCTCTTCATCTTCGCGATCTCACGGTCGAGATACTCCACATCGAGCGTTTGTTCGAGCCGTTGCTTCTCGACATAACTCAACCCTCCAACACCAGTCTCACTCAGCCCACCCAATTCCTTTAGCAGGATGCGCCTCACCTTCTCCTCGCGCTCGGTCAGCGCAGGCGGGCGACTGATAGCGATGCGCTGGGGATACGCCTGCTCCTCTTTTCGAACGACCGGCGGTTGCGCGTTTTGCTTTTGCAGTGGCTGCGCTGTGGGACGAGGTTTGAGCGTTGCGCGGGGAAAGATGCGGTCGATCGCATCGTCGTGATCTTCTTCACGCAATCGCGTCAGAGGTGTGCGGCGCGCCCTGCTCATCTCATCCCACTGTCTGGGCGACCGGCGGCGTTTGGTAGACCTCGGTGTTCGTCACGTCGGTTCGGCGGTTGCCCCCCATTTCGTCTTCGTCCTGAGGGAGCGTGACGCTCTCGAAGGCAGGCTGCTTTCCGGCGCGCAGGTCGTCGATCAACTGGTCGAGTTTGGCGGGCGTGAGGTTGTGGAGGTACTCGCCGTTGGTGACCTGCATCATCGGCGCGGATCCGCAGGCACCCAGGCACTCGGCTTCGCGCAGGTGGAACTGGCCGTCGGGCGTCGTCTCTCCACTGTGGATACCCAGCTTCTTTTCGAGATAGTGCAGCGAGTCGTAGCCGCCGCAGACCTGGCACGAGAAGCACGTGCAGACTTCGAGGACGTGCTTGCCCAGGTTCTGCTTGAAGTACATCGTGTAGAACGTCGCCACGCCGTAGGCACGGGCGTACTCGATGTTCAGGCTGTCTGCGCAGAACTGGATAACTTCGGGCGGTAGCCAGCCCCACTTTTCCTGCGCCAGCCAGAGCACCTTCATGATCGCGGCTTCCGGTTCGGGGTATTGCGCCCGGAAACGGTCGACCAGCGCTTGCTCGTCGGCCGTCCACACCAGCTGATCGGCGGGGATGACCGGCGCAGGCTTCTGCTCGGGGAACGGGGCGATTTCTTGTCCGATGTGCGACATGAGGGAGGCAGGCTAGTAGTTCGAGGCTGTCATGGTGAGGAGCAAAGCGTCGCAGTGATCCAGGATTGGAGGCAGCGTCAGATCGCCACGCTTCGCTCGCGATGACAGTTGGAAAGGGTGGAGGAGGACAGGCGGGCTTACTTGTCGGACTCGCCCAAGACGGGATCGATGGAGCCGATGAGAACGACCATGTCGCCGATCAGGGCGCCTTCGAGCATGTACTCGAGTCCTTGCAGGTTGGCGAACGAGGGCGTGTTGATGCGGCAGCGCCACGGGCTGCCCGTGCCGTCGCTCGTGAGGTAAAAGCCCAACTCGCCTTTGGGCGATTCGACGGCGTGGTAAGCGTGCGCACCCTTGGGCGGGACCGTGCCTTCGGACGTGTACATGAAGTCGTGAATCATGCCTTCCATCGAGCTGTACACCTCGTTCTTGCTCGGGTACGACTTCTTGGCGTTGTCCGTACGGATAGGGCCGGGCTGCATCCGGTCGAGGCACTGCTTGATGATG
This sequence comes from uncultured Rhodothermales bacterium, assembly GCA_963973615.1. GTDB lineage: Bacteria > Bacteroidota > Rhodothermia > Rhodothermales > BA12 > CAXBBB01. The sequence goes on from CAXBBB010000139.1 coordinate 4,912, forward strand.
CGGATCGACTCGAGCATCTCCTCCATGCGCACCATGTAGCGCGCGTAGCTGTCGCCTTCCTCACGGATCGGGATGTTGAAGTCGACGTCGGCGTACTTGAGGTACGGTTCGAAGCGGCGGATATCGTGGCCGATGCCGCTACCGCGCAGGTTGGGGCCGCGCATGCCCAACATCTGGACCTCTTCGGCCGTCAGGATGCCGATGCCGACGTTGCGATCCATCCAGATCCGGTTGCGGTTGAGCAGCTTCTGCCAGCCCTTAACCACATCCGGGTAGCCGTCGACGAACTTGCGTAGCTCCGAGAATGCGCCCGGTGTCAAGTCTGAGGCGACGCCCCCGATGCGGCTGTGGCTGACCGTGAAGCGGGCTCCGGCGATCTCGTCGAAGATCTTGTAGATGTCCTCGCGCGCCTGGAAGGCCCACAAGAAGACCGAGACGGCTCCGGCATCCATCAGGCCGACGCCCATCCAGAGCAGGTGGGCCGAGATGCGAGCCAGTTCGGATCCGATCATACGGATCCACTGTGCGCGCTCCGGCACTTCGATAGCGGCCAGTTTCTCGACGGCCAAGCACCAGGCGACGTTGTTCGAGTACGGCGCGAGGTAGTCCATCCTATCGGTGTAGGGCATGAACTCCTGGTACGTCTTGTTCTCGGCCATCTTCTCGATGCCCCGGTGCAGGTAGCCGATGTCGAGCACGCACCGCTCAATTAGCTCGCCGTCCAGCTTGGCGACGGCGCGGAGCACGCCGTGCGTCGCGGGGTGCTGCGGGCCGATGTTGAGGATCATCTCGTTTTCGAGCGGATCGACGTATTCGGCTCCGTCGCCGCCGACACCACTCCGGCTCTCTTCGAGCCACGCGTGCTTGCTCTCGAGCCGCTTGTAGAGCGCCTCCTGGTGGCGCGGCCAGAACGTGAAGACGTTCTCGTTCTCGGCTAGCGTGGCCGGAGCGGACATCATGGGGGCTATGCTCATCGGGGCGGTGTTCTGGTGCAGAGGCGGGCGCGAAGCTGTCATCGCGAGGAGCAGAGCGACGCGGCGATCCCGAGCGACATCCTCTGCTGCACGGGATCGCCACGGCCTACGGCCTCGCGATGATAGCGTTGGGGCTAGTCGTGTACGCCTTCGTCGGGGTCGACGTAGCGGGGTTCGTTGAAGCTCTTGACCGTCGGCGACCCGTGGGCAGCGGGGAACGGGTCCAGGTTGAGATCACCGCCGGGAAGCTGGGCCGGGAGGGGCAAGCTTCCGGGAATACCGAGGAGCGGAAATTCCTTGCGCAGCGGGTGGTAGGCGAAGTCCTCGGGCATATACATGCGCCGGAGGTCGCCGTGGTCGCTGAATGTGATGCCGAACATGTCCCAGGCTTCGCGCTCGTGCCAGTCGGCACTGCGGTGCACGTCGGTGATTGACGGCACGGTCAGGTCGTCCTCGTCGACGCGCAACGTCAGGCGCAGGCGCTTGCTCTTGGTGATGCTGATCAAGCTGTAAAACACCTCGTAGCGATCGT
>CAXBBB010000140.1:0-6401 GCA_963973615.1 uncultured Rhodothermales bacterium
CGTCACTGTGGACGGCTACGCGCTGCCCTCGCGCATCACGCTGCGGCAACCGTCGTCCGATACCGAAGCGCGGTTCGTCTATTCCGAGTTGACCATCAACCCGGACGAAGCGTTGCCTGCCCGACTCGACCTCAGCGGCCTGCGCATCGAGCGGTAACTTGTGGCCATGCGCACCGTCTTTTTCCTCTTCCTTCTGATCGCCGCCCCCGTCGCCGCTCAGTCGACAGCGCAACTCGACGCGTTGCGCGCACAGATCGCAGACGACGAGCGGAGGCTGGCGCAGATGCGCGAGGCGGAGACGACGACGATGAGTATGCTTCGCGACCTGGAGCGGTCGATCACCACGCGGGAGGCACTGGTGACGACGCAGGTTCAGCGGATGCGTCAGTTGCAAGAGCGTCGGCAGACGTTAGCATCGTCGTTGTCTACCTATCAGCAGGAGGCAGACGAACTGCGCGAGCAGTACCAGAGGCGAGCGATCCACGCCTATAAACGTGGGCGGCTCAACGATCTGGCCCTGATCCTGTCGGCGGGATCGGTCAACGAGATGGTGCGGCGCGTCGTCTACCTGCGGCACTTCGCCGATCAGCGGAGGCGCAAGCTGTCGTCTATCGAAGGCGCGAGTGTAGCGGCGCAGCGCCAGCGGCGTGAGATCAGCAGTGCCGTCGCAGAAGCCGAGCGGTTACTCGTCGAGGCGCAGCAGCAGCAGTCGGACTTGAGGCGATTGCAAGGCGAGCGGCGCAGCGTCGTGCGAGACCTGCAGAGCGAGCGGTCGGCGATCGAGCGTCAGTTGCAAGCCCGACGCGACGAGGTGGCCCGCATCGAACGACAGATTCGAGCGGCGATTGCTGCTGAGCGAGTCGAACGCGAGCAGGCACCCGCCGCCGAAGCCGCGGTCGCCGAAGCCGAAGTGGTCCGGTTGAGCGGGTCGTTTTCCAGCAACCGAGGCAAGTTGCCATGGCCGGTCCGGGGCGTCGTGACCGAGTCCTATGGCGAACACACCAACGCGGCGACAGGCACCAAAACACCTCAACCCGGGCTATTCATCGCATCATCGGCAGGCGATCCGGTACGTGTCGTGTTCGAGGGCACCGTCCGGCGGGTCGACGCGATGCCACAGTTCGGAACCGTCGTCTACGTCTCACACGGCGACTATTGGACGGTCTACGCCAACTTCTCGTCCGTCACCGTCAGCGTCGGCGACCAGGTTTCAGCAGGTCAAACCATAGGACGCGCTGGCACGGATCGCCAACCGCTCGGACCCGGCCTGTTCTTCGGCGTGTTCGACAACGGACAAGACGTCGACCCCGCCGGTTGGCTCCAACGCTGACGCTAATCCCCTTCCCCTCCGCCGTCCGTACCGCCAAAGAGCGAGGCGCAACAACCATCGAGGCGCCAGCGAATGCACTCATCACCGCGCTCGCCCGCGACCTAGCGAAAGAGAGCGGCATCGCGTTCGTGGCCCCTCGCCCGGCTGCTGATCAGACGCCCTCGCCGACCGTCGCCGCTCCCCGCGTGATCGCGCTGGGCTGCGATCATGGGGGATTCGGACTAAAACCCGATGTGCGCGCGTGGTGCGAAAAGGCTGGGTTTAGCATCCTGGACCTGGGCACGGATGCTGCTCAACCGAGCGTCGATTACCCCGACTTCGCGTACGCCGTTGCCCGAGCCGTTTCCTCTGGAAAAGCACGCTTCGGCATCGCCATCGACGGCGTCGGCGTGGGATCGGCGATGGCGGCGAACAAAGTGCCCGGCATCCGCGCCGCGCCGTGTTGGAGCGTGTTCTCAGCCTTCAACGCGAGGGCCCACAATAACGCCAACGTGCTGACACTCGGAAGCCGCGTACTCGGCGTCGAGACGGCACGAACCGTCGTCGAAGAGTTCTTGCGCACCGACTTCGAAGGCGGACGCCACGCCACCCGCGTCGACAAGATCGGTGACATCGAAGCGCACTTCGCGCACCAGCGGTAAGCCCTACCCGCTCACCGCTCCCAGTCTGGAGCGAAGTCGGGGTTAGCGAGGCGCATTTCGCGGTCTAACGCGTCGATGCGGGCCGTTTCGTCGTCGGTGAGGTCGAGTTGCAGCGCTCCGAAGTTATCCTGTCGGTGTGTGGCCGAAGTCGAACGTGGAATCGCGACGACGCTGTCCTGTGCGAGCAGCCACGCCAGCACGACCTGACCGACCGAAACGCCCCGTGACTCGGAAATGTCGATCAACGCTGGCTCGTCGAACACGCGGCCCTGGGCGAGCGGGCTGTACGCGGTGAGCAGGCTCTCGTTGGTACGAAGTGTTTGGAGCAGCGCGTCCTGGCTGAGCAGCGGATGGTACTCGACTTGGTTTGTAAGCAGCGGTGCGAGCGTGGCGGCATGGGCGAACTGCGTCGGCGTGAAGTTGCTGACGCCGATGCTGCGCGTCAGTCCTTGCTCTCGGAGCCGCATCATCGCGCCCAATGTGTCTTCGACCGGCACGTCGCGCGAGGGCCAATGGATCAGCAGCAGATCGACGTGATCGGTCTGGAGCTTGTGCAGACTTTCGCGCGTCGACGAGGCCACGTCGTCCGGGCGAAGCTGGTCGATCCAGACTTTGGTGGTCAGGAAGAAATCTGAGCGGGGCACACCCGACGCCTTCCACCCTTCGCCCACTTCTGCTTCATTGCGATAGATCTGAGCCGTGTCGATGTGGCGGTAGCCGATGGACAGCGCGTGCCGAACACCTTCGCGCGCATCCTCGCCGGTCAGCTTCCAAGTGCCGAAGCCAAGGGCGGGAACGTCGATATCGTGGGCAGTCTTGATCATGGCGCGGAAAGTCAAATGAGAGGTCTGCAACCACCCATCACGCGCATTCGGTCCGCCTCGATTAAGATCGCCTAGCGGCGCAGGCCCACCATTCTTTCTCGCTCGCTTCCCGGACGACGATCATCCCCCGCGCCGAGAGTGCATCGCGGATCTGGTCGGCTTCGGTCGTCAGAATTCCAGCGAGCATCAGCGTTCCCTCCGAAGCGAGCCGATGGTCGAGGTCGTCCATCATCGGCAGGATGATGTGGCGTTGGATATTGGCGAGGACCAAGTCGAAGCCGGTTTCAGGCACTACGTCAATGTCGCCGATGCGGATCTCGAGACGGTCCGAACACCCGTTGAGCGCCGCGTTTTCCGGCGCGTTATCGGCAGCCCACGGGTCGATGTCGAAGCCGATGGCAGACTCTGACCCCAGCGCGAGGGCAGCGATGGCGAGAACGCCTGTTCCCGTTCCTGCGTCGAGCACGCGCGGCACATCGGGACCAGCGAAGTCAGAGAGGAAACTCAGCATCATCCGCGTCGATGCGTGGTGCCCCGTCCCAAAACTCATCTTCGGATCGATGCGGAGCACGATGGTGTCGGCCGACGGCAACGGCGATTGCGTCCACGTCGGTTGGACGCGGAATGGCGGCACGTCAATAGGTTGGATGCTGGCCTCAAATGCGGCGTTCCAGTTCTGCGGGGCGACGGGACGAACCTCGAACGGAACGTCGATGTGTTCAGCGAGCCAGGCGCCATCGGTAGCGGTCCACACATCGGCAGGGAAATACGCAACGAGCGTTTCGTCTTCTTGGACGAAGCCCTGCGCGCCACGCTCGTCTAGTTCAGCGATGAGCAGTTCGTGGTCTGCGAACGGGACGGACACGCGCAGTTCGAGCGTGTCGACGTCGGTGGGTGGGAGCATCAGCGAGTAAAGGGGTAGATCGCCATACCATACGCTTCTGGGCGGCTCGGCGGTCCATCGCTGTCCCAGTCTCCGAACGCTCGGCGAGCATCGGTGACGACGCGCAACGTGTACGTGCCGGGGGCGAGCGTCAGCACGCTGCGACCCCAGGCGTAGTCGTCGCTGCTCACGTCCGGCTCGGGATCGACGCGCTCGACGCTCCATACCTCTTTGCCATCGCCGACGTGGGTGAGCGTTGCGGTGTCGTACCACCGCCCGTCCGAATCGGCTTCGAGCAGCGCTTCGACCGACACTTCGGTTTCCCGATCGAGCTGAAGCACGGCGGTCTGGTCTCGGTCGTTGCCCACTTCCAGAACCGAAGCGAGTGGCGTCCGCTGAACCGGCGCGGCAATGGCCGCTGTCGAGATCGCGGTCGAATCGAACGGCGCGAACACGTAAGCACCCCATCGCTCAGGATTATCGGGCGCATCGTCGTTGAGGAAATCATCGGCGAATGAGCGCGAGTCGTCGCTGCGCCAGACCAGTTCGTACCGCCCCGCTTTGAGACGAAGCACTTCCTCTGCGACGCGTAGGCTGGAGTGCCCCCCGGCAGGTCGGCTGTCGCTGCGGTTCATTTCCCAGATTTTGCGTCCGCTGTCGACGTCGTGGATCCAGGCGTAATCGAAACGCTGCGAGTTGCTCCGGACCTCGCCCATGGCGTACACGATGACGTCGACCGGGCGCGCTACAGTGAAGGGCTGTCGGATAGACTCATCGTTTCCGGGGCGTGTAATCGCCACGGTAGGCAACGCATCATCACTCCAAGCGCTGAAGGGCCGGATGCCGCCACCGACCGTCCGCAGGGTGACGCCATAGCTGCCGACGTCGAGCGGCGGGTTAGCCTGCCACCCCGTAGGGTCGCTGATGTAGATACCGTTCCGAAGGCGATAAAAACCGGGCGAAAGCGGGAGACGAGTATGGGCGCTCGTGTATCGTTTAGAGCCCCCCCCTGGCGTCGGCGAGGCGTCGGCGAGGCTCCACACCTCGGTATCATCGGGTAGCCGACTCAGTCGCACCTCATCCCCGCGCCTGTCCATTTCGGCGGTCACCACATCGATCACAAGTGTATCGGGACGTGTCACTTGAACGACCATCTCGTTTTCCGATGAATGGCTGCTCCACAACACGTCATCGCCCGAGGGACGCGCGTCGCGATAGCGCCACCGGTCTCCATCCAACGCTTGCCCATCGGCTCGAACTACTTGCACAAACCAATCGTCGCGCGACGAACGCCAGCGGTTCTCGCTCGAAAAGCTGAGGAAACCACCCCCGCTGTTCTCATCATTCCCAAACGGAGTGTAAAACACGTCGTACGTCCCCGCCTCGAGGCGCAGCGTGTCGGAAAACTGGACGACGCCTCGGTTTTCCGACCGTGCCGTCGCCTCCGAAGGATGGTAGACGACTTGACGCGACGTGCGATCGACGATCCACCCATAGGACTCGTATCGATCGCCTTCGCCCCGAGCAGCTGATGACGTCACGATGACGGAAGTTGCTGACCCCAGCGTAAAGGTTCGTGCCGACAACTCATCCGAGTCAATGTGATCTAGCCGCACCGCCCCATCGACCGAATCGGGATCGCGGGTCTGACTGTAAATCACCAACCCGACGAGAGCGAGCAGGGCGACGATTTGGACGCGGACGAGTGGAGTCATTATCAGCAGGTAGGGACGGCTCGGAAGGCGTACGTTGGCCCACGCGGGAGGTTACGCTCAGCGTCAGCGTGCCCAAGCGAGCACGGCTCCGTCCACTCGGGCGGCTCCCCCCTGCGCCAGCGCTTCGGCCCCTGCGACGAGCGTCGAGCCGGTCGTAAGCACATCGTCGATGAGTAGAATCCGGTGACCGTCGATTTTGGCGTCGACGCTGAACACGTGAGCGGCGTTGACGCTGCGGGCAGAGCGGGACAGCTTGGTTTGAGACGCGTGACCCTCCTCTTTGCGCAACATGCCGGGCAGGAACGGAACGCCCAGCGCTTCCGAGACGCCCCGTGCGATGGGCTCGGCCTGGTTGTACCCGCGTTCGAAATACCGGGCACGTGACTGACCAACACACACGACCGCGTCCCACGTCCCCAGCCCGTCGACGTGCCCTCCAAGGGCCATTCCTAATGCATGCCCAACGCGCGGTTGCCCGCCGTATTTAAGCCGATGGTGCGCCTGCTGGAACGCACCCCCTACGTCGAATCGCCAGATCGCGAATACAGCCGACAGACGAGAGGTCTCCGCATCGGGTAGCTTGGCGAGGTGGGAGTGCAATTCGAACGCATCTGCCTTGTCGATGCTCGCCAGACACAGCGCACATAGACCCGACGGTCCCTCCTCTTTGCATCCGCACGCCGCACACGTCGGCGGAAAAAGGAAGCCGAGAAGTGTGCGACCGAGGGCAAAGGGAAGCGTGCGCAGAGACATTTGGAAGAGCCGGTCTGGAATGCGGTTCGGCGGGATTCAGAGGGGCGAAGCGACGGACGACCTTCGTATACTGACGGCTCGCCTGACTACCTGACGCCACTCGCGTCCTTTTCGCCCCTCGCCCAATGCCCAATCGTACCCGTCGCGGAATGCTCGTCAAGAATACGCACGACAGCCCTGTCGTGCTGGATTTGAGCACGCGCAGGATAAGCCTCGACCCCGGCGACGAAACCGGCATCACGGCCGAGGAGGTCA
>CAXBBB010000141.1:0-6382 GCA_963973615.1 uncultured Rhodothermales bacterium
GGCTCCTCTAAAACGCAACATCGCCCGCACAACCAGAGTCGTGCGGGCGATGGAGAAAACCGAGAGGGCTCAGGCGCGGGCGTCGGTGACGAGCAGCGTGGCTGAGAGCATCGCGAGCAGCGTCGTGTGGTTTACATCGGCACTCATCTGGATCCAGACTTCTGGGTTCGACCCCAGAGCGACGGCGCTCACGATCTGGCCCATCTGTCCGATGTAGAAGCCGGTCTGGTCGTACTCGGCGAAGCCACTGCCGTTGTAGTCGGTGCTACGGACTTCGAGTCTCGCGTCGCCGCTGTTCATCACTCCAGAGAGGGCGCCGTGAGCGTCGGGACGCAGGGTGAGGGTCCACTTCTGAGCCGTGTCGTGGGTGTTCGTAAGGGTGCAGGCGACGAGTGCCTCGGCGATGGCGGGGATGCGAGCTTCTTTGGTACAGTCGGCGTTCCAGAGTGTGTGGTCGCCCAGCGTCAGAGAGAAGCCGTATCGGTCGGCGCCGGGTTGCGACGTGGAAGCATACAGTCCTTCGCCAAATACCTGCGGCGCGTCGGCGCGGACGTTCCAAAAGTCGGTCGCGGTGTAGGCGCCCATCTGGATGTCGCCGCTTTCGGCGTGCGTGACGGCGAGCGAGGCGTGTGCGTCCAGGTTATCGGGGACGGCGATCTGGCTCGTTTGCGGCTGGCGCGGGTTGTGTTTCTGTGAGCGCCCTTCCGGAGAGGCTTGGGTAGACCTACGGGGCGAGCCGCACAGGGTTACGGGCATTCTCATTACCTTCGCATTCTTGTGCATGACGCGAACCGGCTACCTGGCTGCGTTGATCGGTTTCTCACCCTGCGCCGAATGCTCCGACTGCTACTGCTCTTCCTCTTTCTGTCTACGGCTGCCCAGGCGCAAGAGACGGTCAGCGGAGAGGTCCGGGACGCACGTACCAACATGCCGCTGAGTGGGGCGACGATCCAGACGCTGACCCAGTCGGCCAGTGCCGTCGCCGACGAGCGCGGAAAGTGGCTACTGAGGGTGCCGCGCTTTCCTGCACGGCTGATCGTTCGGCGCGTCGGGTTTCGCGCGGATACGCTCGACGTGACCTCGTCGGCGTTGGTCGTGATTCGGATGGAGCCTGCTCCGATTGCGCTTTCGGGCGTCGACGTGACATCGGAGGATCCGGCGATGGCGATCATGCGGCAGGTGCTCGCTCGCAAAGCCGAGTTGGTTGGGCGACAGTTTCAGTACGGCGCCGACGTGTACGGGCGGCTGCTGATCGAGAAGGAGACGGCTCTCGGAAGGCAGCCCGCGCGCCTGACTGAGATGCGGACCCTGCTCTATGCACAAGCCGGACGCGGAGCGCGCGAAGAGGTCGTCGCAAGGCGCCGATTGCCTGATGGTGGACCGCTGCGCTTCGCCGACGCCGACGGCTTGCCCGACGTGTTCTTCGAGGATGTGCTGATTTTGGACGGCGCCGCCTACCTCAGCCCGACGCACCCTGATGCCATCGGAGCCTACCAGTTTCTACTCGGAAGCCGGGTGGATTCCCTCGGACGCGAGTGGGCCGAAATGTCGTTTCGTCCAAGCGAGCGGTTTCCGCGCGGTATTAGGCCACTGTTCGGAAGGCTGGTCGTCGCGCTGCCCGATGCGATGATCGCCGAAGCCGAAATGCGTCCGGTCGACGATCCGCCGCTGCCCAACCTCGACACGTTCAGCGGAAGCTATCACGCGTGGTATGCGCCCGCCTTTTCCAACGTGTGGCTCCCGTCGCGGTACGAACGAACGGCATTTCTGACGGTCTCGGGGACCGGTCTTCGCCTGCCGCCGCTCCACGTGACGCAGCGCGCCTGGGTGACGCAGTACCGTCCCGGAGAAGCGGCGCCCCAAGCCACGTGGGCACGGTCGGACCGCTTTTACAGCCCCGCCGCGTTTGGTCCGGCCAGCCTGTTCGCCTTGTATCGGCGCGAGCATCCGTTCGAGAGCGCCGAAGCCGATGCCGATACGTCGCTCATCGGGCGGACGCTCGGGGGCGTGTTGCCTCAGCGCGGAATGGGCATTGGCCTGCCGTTCGTCGGTGCGATCAACAAGATCAAGATAGAAGGCGAAGACGACCTCTGACCCCTTGGTATCGCTGTGACGGCAGTCGCCTTATGCGTCCGAGTGGGGAGCGGGAAGTAGCGACGCCATGTGGATCGCGTCGCTACGAGGTATGGCGCAGCGCGTCAAGGGTGTCGTAGAAGTCGGGAAAGGAGACCGACGCGGCTTCGGCATCGTGGATGGTCGTCGGGCCGTCGGCGATGAGGGCGGTCACGGCGGCACTCATCGCGATACGGTGGTCGCCGAACGACTCGACTTCGGCGCCGACCAAGCTAGCCGGGCCGCTGACGTGCAGACCGTCTTCAAACTCTTCGACCTGTGCACCAAACGCGCGCAGATTCTGGGCGATGGCAGCGATGCGGTCGGTTTCTTTGACCCGCAACTCGGCGGCATCGCGAATCGTCACGCCGCCTTCGGCCAGCGCTCCGGCGACAGCGAGGATCGGCACTTCGTCGATCAGGATCGGCACCAATTCGCCGCTGACCGTGACGTGGTGGAGGTTCGATGCGCGCACGCGCAAATCGCCGACGGGCTCTCCGCCAACCGTGCGTTCGTTCGTCACTTCAATCCGAGCGCCCATCGCGCGCAACACGTCGAGCAGGGCCGCACGCGTCGGGTTGAGGCCGACCGACGGTAGACGTACATCCGAGCCGGGTACGAGCGTGGCGGCGACGAGAAAGAAAGCGGCGGCAGAAAAGTCGCCTGGAATCGTCCACGTTTGCGCTGGAATGACGTGTCCGCCCGCGACGGTCAGGTGGCGCTCCTCACTCATCTCAAGGGACGACAGGCCCAGCATGCGCTCTGTGTGATCGCGCGAAGGGAGGGTCTCGACGACCGTCGTGTCGCCTTGAGCGAATAGCCCAGCGAGCAGCACGCAGCTTTTTACCTGAGCCGACGGCATCGGTAGGTGGTACGTGATGCCACGCAAATCCGAGCCGCCCCGAATGTGCAGAGGCGCGTGCCCATCGGTCGTGTCAATGCGTGCACCCATTTCGCCTAGCGGTTGGGTTACGCGTCGCATCGGACGGCCCGAGAGCGAGTCGTCACCGATCAGCGTGGTGTCGAACGATTGTCCGGCGAGAACACCCGCGAGAAAGCGCATCGCCGTCCCGCTGTTGCCGCAGTCGAGGGGGCCATCCGGCTTGGTCAGCCCACTCAGTCCGCGCCCGTGGACGACCAACGTTCCTGCCGTCGGCTCCTCGACTTCGATGCCCAGCGCCCGCACGCACGCGAGCATGCTGCGCGGATCGGCAGCCGACGGGAAGTTCTCGATCGTCGACGTACCATCGGCCATCGCAGCCAGCAAGATCGCGCGCTGAGCGATGCTCTTGTCGGGCGGCATGTGGGCCGTTCCACGCAGCGCGCGTCCAGGTGAAACGGTGCGAGAGGGGGAGGAGCCGGACATGGCGGAAGTGTTGGAGACCTGGCAGGTCCACCGAACCTGCCAGGTCGGCGTAGGAAATCAGGTTAGCGCAGGCCGCACATCGGCGAGCAGCCGTTGCTTCTGGTCGTAGGGTAGAAACGCGTGCTCGAATGCAGCCAGGGCAACGCGACGCGTCTCGTCCGCCGTCAGGCCGCAGCGTGTGTGCGCGCGCCAAAGCTCTTCCGTCGTGGTGGTGCGGCTGAACAGCGTGTTGTCCGTGTTGACGCTCACGGCGACTCCGGCTCTCACGTATTCGGCGAGCGGGTGCGCCTCGAAGCTGGAGACGACGTGCGTCTGTACGTTCGAGGTCGGGCACATTTCGAGCGGGATCTGGTGATCGATCACGTACTGCATCAGCGCGGGGTCGTCGCGGAGCGTGACGCCGTGCCCGATGCGGTGCGCGTGCGCCTCGAACAGCGCCGAACGAATCGACTGGGGGCCGACGCTCTCACCGGCGTGGCACGTGATGCCCATCAGGTTGCGATAGGCTAGCTCGAACGCTTTGGCGTGTTCTGCGGGCGTGCTCGACGCCTCGCCTCCGGCCAGATCGAAGCCGATGACGCCGTCGAGATGTTGCTCAACCGCCACGCGCGCCTGATCGACCGAAGCTGACTGCTGCCGATCGCGCAGTCCACACGTGATCACCTTGCTGACGATGCCGTAGGCGCGGTGGGCGTCGGCGAGTCCGGAGAGGACGGCGGTGTTGACCTGCTGCATCGACAGGCCTTCGTCCGTCGCCAGAATCGGCGCGTAGCGGACTTCGAGGTAGCGCACGCCGTCCGCGGCCATATCCTCGGCGAGTTCGTAGGCGATCCGGCGCAGCGCTTTAGCGGTCTGCATGACCGGAATCGAGTATTGGAACCACGACAGGTACGCTTCTAGCGTCGGGCTGTCGTCGACCTGAAGCAGGATTTCGTGCAATCCGTCGACCGTGTCGGCGGGGAGGATGTCGAGTTTCCCTTGCTGCCGCGCCAGGTCGAGGAGCGTGTCGAGGCGTAGGGAGCCGTCGAGGTGGCAGTGGAGTTCGGCTTTGGGCCAGCGGGCGATCTGATCGCGGGTGAGCGTGGCGGAAGCCTCTGGAGGCGAGGCGGGCGAAACGGGCCGGTTTGGGGCGGGCATAGGCAGGTGTTTCGCTGAAAGGTACGGGTACGCAAGCGGTGACGTGTCGATGCCAGATGAAAGCGAGGGGTACGGTGTTGCGATTGTGCAGAACCACGTACGCGCAGCCTTGAACGGATCTTGGCCGGACGCCTATCGTGCAAAACGTACTTTCCCGCGTTGTGCTTCGCATCGGCGCACCGTTTTACCTCCCTCTGCCCCTCCGTCCCATGCCCGGACCTCTTGAAATCGTCGCCATTTTGCTCGTCGTGCTGCTGCTCTTTGGTGCCAAACGCATTCCCGAAATCGCGCGCGGTTTGGGCAGCGGTATCCGCGAGTTCAAAGACGCGACGACCGACATCAAGCGCGAGATTACGATGGACTCGAATAGTCCACATGCGCCACGCCCGCAGCAGCACCTGAGCGAGCCGCGCCAGCCTGCCTACCAGCCGCCCGTTACGCCTGCCGAGCAAGCCGCCGCCACGCCTCCGCCCGCCGCAACCGCACAGCCGATGAGCGACGTGCCGCCGGTCGAGACCAACGAGCGCACAGCCTAAGCTTTCCGATTCAAAGCTGTCAGCTCTCCAAGAGTTGACAGCTTTTCCTTTCCGTCAAACCGGTCCTTATGCCGATTTCCTTCCCCGACGCGCACCAGTCTCTGACCGACGGCGCGACGACCGCCGTCGACCTGGCGGATACGTTTCTAACCCACATCGACGCGCACAACGAGCGGCTCAACGCGTTCGTCGACATGGATGCCGGTGCGGTCCGCGTGCAAGCCCAGGCACTCGACGTGCGGTTGGGAGCAGGGGAGCAGTTGCCGCTTGCCGGTCTGATGTTGGGCGTCAAGGACACGATCTGCACGACCGACTTCCACACGACGTGCGCGTCGACGATGCTGGGCGGATTCGAGTCGCTGATCGAGGCGACAGCGGTGCGGCGGCTGCGCGATGCAGGCGCCATCGTCGTCGGCAAGCTCAACTGCGACGAGTTTGCGATGGGGTCGTCAAACGAGAACAGCGTCTTCGGACCGGCACGCAACCCGGCAGACACGGACTTCGTGACGGGCGGAAGCTCGGGTGGAAGCGCCGCCGCCGTAGCCGCCGGACTGTGCCATGCCGCATTAGGTAGTGATACCGGCGGGTCGATTCGTCAGCCTGCCGCGTTCTGCGGGACGGTCGGCCTGAAACCGACGTACGGACGCGTCTCGCGTTTTGGCTTGGTGGCGTTTGCGTCTTCGTTCGACTGCATCGGTCCATTCACTCCGACGGTCAAGGATGCGGCGCGACTGCTGGGCGTGATGTCCGGCGTCGATCCCAACGACACGACCAGCGCCCCGGTCGATGTGCCCGACTTCGTTGCTTCCGTCGATAGAGGCGTCGAAGGGCTGCGCGTCGGTCTGCCCGACGAGTTTCTAGGGGACGGTCTTGATCCCGCCGTCCGGGCGCGCGTCGAAGCGGCCGCGAAGCATTTGGAAGCGCAGGGAGCGACGATCCACCCGGTTTCGCTTCCGCACACGAAGTACGGCATCGCCGCGTATTACGTGCTGACGACGGCCGAAGCGTCGAGCAATCTGGCGCGCTACGACGGCGTCCGCTACGGCTTCCGTTCGGGTCAAACGGCTGATGACCTGGAGGACTTCTACGTCAACAACCGCACCGAAGGCTTCGGCGATGAGGTCAAGCGCCGCATTATGCTGGGCACGTATGTCCTCTCTTCGGGTTACTACGACGCCTATTACGGCCGCGCCCAGCGCGTACGGCGCCTGTTTCAGCAGGACTACACGCG
>CAXBBB010000142.1:0-6331 GCA_963973615.1 uncultured Rhodothermales bacterium
GCCTAGCGATGTACCTCCGCTGGATGGTCCGCCCCGGCCCGGTCGACTTCGGCCTGTGGACGCGCATCACGCCCGCCCAGCTCATTCTTCCCCTCGACGTCCATAGCGGACGCCAAGCGCGGCAATGGGGCATGCTCCATCGCCAGCAAGACGACTGGAAATCCGCCGCCGCGCTTACTGCTGCCTGCCGCCGCCTCGACCCCACCGACCCGTGCCGCTACGACTTTGCCCTGTTCGGGGCGGGCGTGTATGGCGTTGAACTAGGCAACTGAGCAGAAGGTGGGCCTGGCTGGATTTGAACCAGCGACCGACGGGTTATGAGTCCGCTGCTCTAACCGCTGAGCTACAGGCCCGATGCAGCCTGCGCTGCGGGGATCGGCAAAATACGAACGCCCATAGGCAAGCGCACGTGATTGGTATTTCACTATTCAGAAACCGCTTCCAGAAGCCCCAGTCATCATACGCCTTACTTTTTTAACACAATCGCTATTGACACCTGCTTTCTGATGACTAGCTTTCAGTCTACTCACCAATTCGACTATCTGTGGAACGCATCGACGCCATCGACGCCGAAATTCTTCGTCTCCTTCAAGAGAGTGGGCGAATCAAGCGCAGCGAAATTGCCGAAGTCGTTGGCCTGAGCGTGCCATCGATTTCGGACCGAATGCGCAAGCTGGAAGCGCGCGGCGTGCTGACCGGCTTCACGGCACGCGTCGATGCCAAGCGGCTGGGCTTCGACATTACCGTTTTCATGCGCGTCTCGGTCGACGGAAGCGAGCACTACGCCGAGTTCGTCAAACGGGCGACCGCGCGTACCGAGGTGCTCGAACTGCACTCATCGACGGGCGACGGCTCGCACCTGATGAAGGTGCGGCTCGCCAATACGACAGCACTCGAACGCTTTCTGGCCGAAATCCAGACGTGGCCCGGCGTGCGCGGAACGCAGTCGTCTATCGTGCTCTCGACGTTCAAGGAAACGCACACCCTCCCCATCTCTGCCGGTCCGCTGACACCGGCCGAACGCGACTGACCCCCCTTTTCTCACCCACACTCACCTCCTCCTATGGCAACCACTCCTACCCTCGACATCGAGGCCATCTTCGGCGAAAACACCTTCGGTCTGACCGAGATGAAAAACCGGCTTCCGAAGTCGGCCTACAAGAGCCTCGTCGGTACGATCGAGCGTGGCGAACGCATCAATGCTGACGTTGCCGATGCCGTCGCGATGGCGATGAAGGAGTGGGCGATGGAGAAGGGCGCGACGCACTACACGCACTGGTTTCAGCCGCTGACCGGGTCGACGGCCGAGAAGCACGACAGCTTCATCACACCGAACAAAGGCGGCGGCGCCGTCACGGAGTTCAGCGGCAAAGAGTTGATTCAGGGCGAACCGGATGCGTCGAGCTTCCCATCGGGCGGCTTGCGCCAGACATTCGAAGCGCGCGGCTACACGGCGTGGGATCCGACCAGCCCGGCGTTCATCGTCGAGAACCCGCACGGCAGCTACCTCGCCATCCCGACGGCGTTCGCGAGTTGGACCGGCGAAGCACTCGACAACAAGACGCAGCTCCTGCGCTCGATGGACGCGCTGAGCAAGCAGGCCGTCCGCGCGCTGCGTGTGATGGGCCACAAAGACGTCAATAAGGTGACGGCAACGGTCGGCGACGAGCAGGAGTACTTCGTCATCGATAGCGAACTGTACCAGCAGCGCCTCGACTTGCAGATGACGGGCCGCACGCTCTTCGGCGCGAAGCCTCCGCGCGGTCAGGAGATGGATGACCACTACTTCGGCTCGATTCCGTCGCGCGTGCTGAGCTACATGATGGCCGTCGAGAAGGAATTGTACCGACTCGGCATCCCAGTCAAGACACGCCACAACGAGGTCGCGCCGAGCCAGTACGAGATCGCGCCGCTGTTCGAGAGCGCCAACGTCGCCGTCGACCACCAGTTGCTGACGATGATCACGCTGCGCCGGTTCGCCAGCCGGTTCGGGCTGACGATCCTGATGCACGAGAAGCCGTTCGCCGGAGTCAACGGATCGGGCAAGCACAACAACTGGTCTATGGGAACGGACACCGGTCTCAACCTGCTTGAGCCGACTGACGAGCCGCACGAAGAAGCCCGCTTCCAATTTTTCTGCGCCGCCGTCATCCGCGCCGTCTACAAGCACCAGGACCTGCTGCGTCTGGCCGCCGCTACCGCTGGTAACGACCACCGCCTGGGTGCCAACGAAGCGCCGCCCGCCATCATGTCGATCTTCCTAGGCAGCCAGTTGACCGACGTGTTCGAGCAACTCGCTGGCAAGGGAGAAGCAACGTCGAGCAAGTCAGCTGGAACGATGAAGTTGGGGGCGGACGTACTCCCCACGCTTCCGCGTCACAGCGGCGACCGCAACCGGACCTCGCCGTTCGCCTTTACGGGCAACAAGTTCGAGTTTAGGGCGCTGGGTTCATCGCAATCGCCTTCGATGTCGAACACGATCCTCAACACGATCGTCGCCGAGAGCCTGGACGAGATGACGACGCTGCTCGAAGAGCGCCGGGCGAGCAAGAGCAAGAAGGCGACCATCGCCGGAATCGAGTCGGTCGTACAAGACGTAATCAACGAGTGCGGCGCCATCCTCTTCGACGGCGACGGCTACTCACCGGAATGGCCGATCGAGGCTGAAAAGCGCGGACTCCTCAACCTGAAAACGACCGTCGACGCCATCGAACGCATGGGCAAACACGGCAACCCCGAGTTGTTCGAGCGCTATGCTGTGATGACGGTACCCGAAGTCGTGAGCCGCCAGGAGGTCATGTTCGAGCAGTACTTCATGACGATCAACATCGAAGCCGAAACGACCGAGCGTATGGCCCGGACGATGCTCTTCCCTGCGGGGTCGCGCTACCTCGCCGACCTCGCCGCTACCCTCGATAGCGGCGACGAAGTCGGACTCAGCTTCCCCGGCATCAAGGAAACCGCCGAGGAGTTGAGCCAGGTGTTGACCGACTTGCGCGCAGCCATCGTCGAGTTGAGCAAGCAGAACCGCGAACTGGGCGGCGACGAAGTCCACGACAAAGCCTACCACATGCGCGACAACGTCATCCCCGCGATGAACGCCGTCCGCGAGGCCGCCGACCGGCTCGAAGTGCTCGTTCCCCGCGACGAGTGGCCGCTGCCGACCTACCAGGAAATCCTGTTCGACAAGGAGGCGTAAGCCGCTCCTTGTCACTGCGAGGAGCGAAGCAGCCTGCCCCGGACTCGATCCGGGGACGTGGCAGTCTCCGTGCTATCGGCAAGCGCTGGAGATCGCCACGACCGGAGCCTGTGCCCGCGCAGGCGGGTAGCCTCGCGATGGCAGCCGGGTAGTTTCGCGTGCGGCTCCGAGGCTTCGGCTTCGGAGCCGCGTTTCGTTTGGGCATCGGCGTTCGCGTGCGTGCTGCGCCGTGCTATCTTGGCATCTTCGTCCGCGCAACCGCACCGCTCCATGTCCGAACCGTCCGCCGAAGCGCCGTCCGCCTCGTCCGAGCAGGACCGCGCGTGGGTCCGCGACGCGCTCGCCGGAGATCAGAGCGCGTATGGGCAGCTGATGGAGAAGTACGAGCGCCCGCTCTACTTCCACCTGCGCAAACTCGTCCGGGGCGGCGAGGACCTGAACGACTTGGTGCAGGAAAGCTTTATCAAAGCGTTCGGCTCTTTGAGTTCGTACTCGCCGAGCTACGCCTTCTCGACGTGGCTCTACCGCATCGCGACGAACCACACCATCGACTACCTGCGCAAGCGGCGCCTCAAGACGACGTCGATCCACAAGCCGGTTCAGACCAAGGACGGCGAGATGGAAATCGAGGTCCCCGACGAAACGTATCGCCCTGACCGGCACATCGTCACCGACCAGCGCAACACGCTGATCCAAGAAGCCATCGACGCGCTGCCGCCCAAGTATCACCGCGTGATCGTGATGCGGCACCAGCAGGAGATGGCGTACGACGAAATCGCCGAGGCACTCGATGCCCCGCTCGGGACAGTCAAGGCGCACATCTTCCGCGCGAGGGAGCTGCTCAACAAGTACCTGCGCGACAAACGCGACAGTCTGTGAATGAACGCTGCAGGCTCGCACGCGTAGCAGCGGCAAACACCTCTCGTTATGCCGCCCCTAACCAAGCACATCCTGACCGACGAGCAGCAGCGACCTATTGCCGTCCAGATTCCGTACGAGCAATGGCTCGAAGTCGAGAAGAAACTCGGTGAGCCTGCTTCGAAGGAGAGCGCAGCCTTTCCTAGCGAAGCGGAAAAAGTCCTTCGCCGCACGGCTGGTACTTGGAAGCTCGGAGACGGTCTGGACTATCGGCGACGCATCCGAGCCGAGTGGGACGAAAGGTGATTTTACTCGACTCCGTCATCTTGATCGACCACCTCAATGGGGTTGGAGCAGCAGCTACCTACTTGGTCCCGCTGGCAGGCATTGCGCACGTCTCACTCATCACACGCGCCGAAGTGCTCACTGGAGCACGTTCAGATCGAGAACGAAGTGATGCGGCTGACCTGCTCGCCTTGTTTCTGACTCTACCTCTCGAGGCAGGCGATGCCGACTATGCTGCCGCCCTGCGACAACAGTTCAGGTGGAAGCTACCGGATGCATTTCAGGCAGCGCTCGCTATCCGACACAACCTTCGCCTCGCCACCCGCAACACCAAAGACTTCGACCCCGAGATGCACTCGTTCGTAGATGTGCCCTACGTGCTGTGACTCACGCGGGCAGATGCTCCGCTAACCAGCGCCGTAGCTGCGGCTCGGGAAGCGCGCCAGTGAACTCAGCGGACACCTTGCCGTCGACGAACAGTTTGACGGCGGGGATGCCTTTGATGTCGAAGCGCTGACTCAGTTCGGGGTGCGCGTCGGTGTTGATCTTGACGAGCCGCCACGCGCCGCCGCTCTCCTGAGCGAGCTTCTTGATCGTCGGCCCGAGCGTGCGGCACGGACCGCACCACGGCGCCCAGAAGTCGACGAGAACGGGTTTGTCGTGGCTC
Organism: uncultured Rhodothermales bacterium; assembly: GCA_963973615.1. GTDB lineage: Bacteria > Bacteroidota > Rhodothermia > Rhodothermales > BA12 > CAXBBB01. The sequence goes on from CAXBBB010000142.1 coordinate 5,010, forward strand.
TTGTCGAGCACTTGGGTCTGGAATGGATCGGCTGTCATCGGATCAGGCGGTTGGTGCTCCAGCTTTGGCGAGATCCTCGAACCCGCCTGCGTTGATGGTATCCGTGTAGCCTTTCTTGCGGAGCAACTCGGCGGCTTTACCTGAGCGCGCACCCGAGCGGCAGTGCAGGTAGACCGTTTGGTCCTTGGGTAGATCAAGCGCGTCGAACTTCTGCTCGAAGTCGTCGGCCAGGAAGTCGACGTTCTGAGTCCCTTGCAGGTGTCCTTCGGCATACTCGGCCGGAGTGCGAACATCTAGGACAGGCGCCGACGCGTCGCGCGACAAAAACTCGGAGGGGCGGATATCAGAAGGCATAGAGATTAGCGAGTAGAGACTGTGGAGAATGGAAGGCAAGAGTAAACGCGGTGGACGCTTCTTGGATCAGGATAAATGTCTCTATATCGTCCATCTGCCGGTCGAGAGACGGAGTGCGCGGGAGGTCAGTCGGCCGGAAGGCCAGCATCTGACAGCCCACTAGTGAACCTCCTCAGGCGCTGTGCGGACGTCGACGAGGACGGCGTAGGGTCTCGAGTTGAACAGGGCGACGGCTTCAGTCGAAAGGCGGACCGGAACAGCAGAAGCAGACGTGGGAACGACGCCATCCGAAGCGTTCTGCTCGACTGCCTCTTGCTTGTCTATACCCAACGCCGCTGGGCCTTCTTTGTACAGGATAAAGAGGCCCATCAGGACGAGAAAGACGGCAAACCCGCGCTTGAGTTGAGCCTGAGGCACGCGTTGGCTCAGCGCGTTGCCCACGAATGAGCCTACGATCCCGATTGCGGCAAAGAGGCCGATAAGCTGCCAGTCGACATGCTGACCGGCCTCGGCGAGTACGTCGGTGTACTTGACAAAGCCTGCTGCACTCTTGGCGGCAACGATGAGCAGACTCGTCCCGACAGCGAGCCGCATCGAGAGGCCGCCGAGAAGCACGAGTGCCGGAACGATCAGAAAACCACCCCCAACGCCGACCAGACCAGTCAGAACACCAACCACTAACCCTTCTATAGCGATGAGCCACAGCGGTTGCCGAGCGCGCTTCTCGCCCTCAGCCACCTCTTTACGTCCCCGAAACATGAGGACGGCAGCCAAGATCATCACGACGGCGAACAGCGCCAGTTGGACGGCGCCTGGAATCCACTTCGCAAGTGCAGCACCACCATACGTACCGGCAATACCAGGCACTCCGAAATAGAGAACCGAGTGCCAATCGACAAGCTTCTGCCGCGCGTACGGCACCGCACCGACGGCGGCGATGGCCCCCACGATGGCAAGGCTTTCCGCGA
>CAXBBB010000143.1:0-6319 GCA_963973615.1 uncultured Rhodothermales bacterium
CGTCGTCGTAGCGGCGACCTATGCCGAGGGTAAAGCACTCGTCGTTCCTGATGGCCCGCTGGCGTCGACGCAATCGGTCAACAAGATTGTCGTCGTGCGCGGCGTCGATGCTCAGGCGTTCAGGGTCGATTCGTCGGCTTCGGGCGCATCGCCACAATCGCCACCGGGCGATGGCAAGCTGGCGCGTGAGCCAGACGCGTTGCCAGGCGTCGCCATTGGCGGAAGTCTGTCGAGCCGGTTAGGATTGGTCGCAGGCGTCGGTCCATACGACGGAAGTACGCTCGGACTGCTATCAGCTCCGGCCATCGAACGCGCGATCACTTCGCCTTTCGCCCCACCCGGCTTGGTCCGCTTCGAAGTCCGCGACGTGTTCGACATGGATCCGGCGTATGACGAGAGCCACGTGTTCGTCGACCTAGCGGAGGCGCAGCGCCTGTTCCGCATGACGGGCGAGGTGACGGGCGTCGAGTTGCGGCTGGCCGACCTGGAAGAGGCGCAAGCTGTGGCCGATATCGTCCGCGTGCACCTGGCCGATTCGTTTCCGGACGACGAGTCGTTCGTCGTCGAGACGTGGTACGACCTCAACCGCGCGTTCTACGACGTGATGGCGCTCGAAAAGTGGGGTGCGGGCGCGATTCTTTCGCTGATCGTGATCGTGTCGGCATTCAACATCGTCGGCTCGCTGATGATGATCGTGATCGAGAAACGCCGCGACGTGGGCGTGCTCGCCGCGATGGGCGTGCCGCGCGCAGGCATCCGGCAACTCTTCCTACTCGAAGGCGCGCTGATCGGCTTGGTCGGCGCAGGCGGCGGATTGGTACTCGGGCTGGGACTGTCGCTGGCCCAAGCCAAGTGGGGGTGGGCCAAGCTCCAGAGTGGCGGCGGCGCGTTCTTGCTGGACGCCTACCCCGTCGACATCCAGGCGGGCGACGTGATCGTCGTTGCGGTCGGCGCGCTCCTCTTGTGCCTGGTGGCCGCGCTGTATCCGGCGCGGCGGGCGGCGGCGCTATCGCCTGCCGAGGCGGTGAGCCTGGCGTGATCCGAAACTCCTCACGAGAACGACGGAGTCGGGATGAGAGCAGAAAACCGGAAGTCTTTCACGGTTTATTCCGCTCAGCCGAGGCGATTGGGCTTGGAAGCGGCGCTATACACACGTAGATTTTCAGGCTCAAATGCAGAGACTTGTTCGGGCCGCCCACGTGCGGCCCTTCGCATCTCCGCCTTCTCGACTTCCATTCTGCGGCGATCCGGTCGCCCCTTTCTCTCGCTCGCCATGCCCCGCAAGGATCAGCTCACCGGCAAAGGACCCGTCTCGGGTAACCACGTCTCGCACGCGCACAACAAAGCCAAGCGCACGTTCGCGGTGAACCTGCAGAAGAAGCGGTTCTACATCCCCGAGGAAGACCGCTGGATCACCCTGCGCGTCTCGGCAACGACGATCAAAACGATCAACAGCAAGGGCATCTCGGCCGTGCTGCGCGACGCTCGCAAGAAGGGCACGTCGCTCGTCTGAGCCGCCCCGACCGCATTTTGGGCGTGACCGCCCGTCCCCTATTCCCTTTCCGATCCGATGGCTAAGTCCAAAGACGTTCGCCTGAACATCATCCTCGAATGCACCGAGGCGCCGGGCACGTCGCGCTACGCGACCACCAAGAACCGCCGCAACACGACCGGTCGCTTGGAACTCAAGAAGTACAACGCCAAGTTGCGCAAGCATACGCTCCACAAGGAGATCAAGTAAGCGCATTGGGCGTTAGACTCGCTACTCTCTACCACCTGATCCCGCCCGGCGGGACCCACACCCCTACCCGAAATGGCAAAGGTTAACAAAAACCAGCGGACCGACCGCGGTAAGAACCGTCAGGAAAACAAGATGGCGAAAATCGTCGTCGCTGAGAAGAAGGAGAACGGTCAGTACCGTTTCCGCCAGAAAATGGTCAACATCGACAACGTCCAGAACGAACTCAAAGCTGCTAAGTAAAGCGGCACACTCTTCCCCCGTTTCTGGCTTCCCAATAGGACCAAGAACGGGGCGAAGCCCCTCGGGGAGTGGCGCAGCCCGGTAGCGCATCTGCTTTGGGAGCAGAGGGTCGTCGGTTCAAATCCGGCCTCCCCGACCAAGTCCACCAGGACATCCCGACGTTAAGCCGTCGCCTCCATCGTGAGGCGACGGCTTTTCTGTGTTGCCGCAAGGCAGAGATGTGGCATGCCCCTCGAAAGACTCACGGCTGCTTCGCGTGGAGACCTGGCAGGTCGCCCACGACCTGCCAGGTCCGCGCTGGCGCTCACCTGTGAGACTCGCGCTTACCCAAGCCTGACCCTTACTCCCCCGGATACGAGTTGCCGTAGAGGGCGCGGGCGGCGGCTTCGTAGGTGTCGCCCGGCATCCAGGCGGGACGCTGATCCGCGTCCCGCCTGGATGCAGGTAGGCAAAGTCGAAGTTTTCGTCGGCTTGGTCAGAGGCGCGATGATAGTAGTTGGAGACGCCGGGCAGACTGAACGACGTGAAGCCGGGGCTGAACGTAGGCGCGGGGATCCCATTTCGGGCGAGCGAGACGTTGTCCGAGCGGTCGAACAAGCCCTGCTCGGGGCTGGGGTCATCGAGGACGGTCAGTCCGTAGCGAGCGGCGCCTTCGACGATCATCGGGTCTGCCGTCGTGCGCCCTTTGCCGATCAGCGTGATGGCGGTCGTGTCCGTGTAGCCACCGCCGTCGATGTTGAGGTTGTAGACGATCTGATCGAGCGCGACGGGGGCGTGATTGGCGAAATAGCGGCTGCCGATCAGTCCGATTTCTTCGGCGGTATAGGCGACGAGCAAGACCGAGCGTCGAGGGGGATTTTTGCCTAGCGCGTCGGCGGCGGCGAGGACAGCGGTTGTGCCCATACCATTGTCGCGCGCACCGTTGAAGATTGAGTCGGCAGGCGTCGCTCCGGCTCCGGCGTTCATTCCGGCTCCCAGGTGGTCGAAGTGGGCCGTCAACGCCACGTACTCGTCGCGCAGGACAGGGTCTGAGCCGGGAATGACGGCGACGACGTTACTGCTTGACGGCGCGTCGACCATGCGCATGCCGGGGGTCTCGACAGATCCGGCTCCACCGTTTCGGAGCGCGTCGATGGCTGCGCTACCGTCTTGGGCCCAGGCATGCGGAAAGACCAGGTCTTCGGCGTCCGGCATGACTTGGGTGCGAGGTCCGGCGAGGAAGCCGCGCACGCGCTCCCACGGAACGCCCGACTCGTAGATCTCGACCAGCGCGACAGCGCCCGACCGCAACGCCAACTCGCGCTTCGTCTCGACAGCGGCTAGCGCCTCGCCGACGCCTTGGCCTTCCGGCGTGCCCAGCGCGGCGACAGCAATTCGTCCGTTGGCTTCGGCGTAGTCGCTAGCTTCCATCCCAAAGCCGACGAACACGCCGCGCCCCGAGAAACTACCCGCACGGCCCGAGATCATCACCATCTCGTCCGCCGCGATCCGGTCGTCGCCCACGTCAATCGTCGCGTCTTGGGGCGAGCCGAGTTCGACGAACCGAATCGTCTGCAAGTATCCACTCATGCCCGGCGCAGGCACAGCTCCGGCGTCGCGAAGGCGGCGTGCGATGTAGGCGGCGGCGCTGTCGTTGCCTGGCGTCCCTGTCCCCCGCCCCATCAGCGCGTCCGACGTGAGATAGCGGATGTCGACGGAAGATTGCGCCTGGGTCAGCCGGTCTTCGGGCGGTCCGGTCGGAGCGTCGTCCGTTTTGGGGCCGGAGCAGGCGGCGAGTGTGAGGACTAAGGCGAGAAAGAGGCAGCGCACGGGCACGTCGAATGGATGAGTGGGAAAGGTAGCACAGAAAAAGCCGAGCCGACTGCTAGGTCGACTCGGCTTCGAGTTGGCGAGAGCACGTCTCGTTAGCCCGCCTTGACGAGCGACAGCGTGTACCGACCGTGCGGGGTCGTGACGACGAGCAGGTAGGTGCCCGATGCTACCGGCGTACCGGCCTCGTCGCGTCCGTCCCATTCCATCGTTACGTCTTGCAGGGTACCCGCAGGCAGGTCGAGGGCGCGCACGCGGCGTCCCATCAGGTCGTAGACGACAGCGGTAACCTGAGACGCGTCGACCGGCTGATCGAGGCGAAGCGAGATGGCGACGGCGTCTCGGAACGGGTTGGGGAAGGCATGCAGTTCTCCGTCTCCCACCTCGGTCGGATCGTCGATCCCAACGGCCGTCGTCTCATCGACGCAGGCCATGCAGACGACACCGCCCTGAGCCGGTTCGAGCGCGAGGAAGGCGCTGTAGAGCGAGAGCACGCGCTGGTTGAGGCTGAAGCTGAGGATCTCGTTGATCTTGTCGTTGGACTGCGTGCCGCGTTCGAGCGCGCGGATCTGGTAGCCGGTCCACATCGCGGCCAGGCTGCTGTCCGATACCGTTGCCTCCGACGCGCTCACCGAATAGCGCTGCGAAAACGGCTGCGCTTGGTACAGACCCGACAGTTCGGTGACGAACGGAAAGTCACCGAAGTAGCGGCCGATCTGCAGGATCGGGCGGTCGGCTGAGATCGCTTCGGCCCCCTGCTCGACTCCATAGCGGCCATACGTAAATCCGTTGTCGAGCGTCGTGTACAGGTCGAATGCCGAGACGAATCCGCTCAGCGCGTCCACGCCCGTATCCAACCCATCAGAGAACGAGGCACCACTCGTGCGCGTCGCCGTGTAGGTGCCGCCCGACAGCTTGGTCAGGTTGAGGAACAGGTAGCTGTTGGCGACGAACGTCTGCCCGCCGAACTGGTAGCTGGTCAGGTTACGATCGGCGAAGTCGACGGCGTGGATCGGTGGAAGCGCGGCGTTGGCACGCAGGTCGTCGATAATCTGGTTGGCGATGTTGGAGTTGCCAAACTGATCCGAGCTCGACAGCACGAGCAGGCTTCCCGATCCGCGCGACGTGATGAACGACGTGCTCTGTGCCAGCAAGGCAGGCAGGCTGCTATATGTCCCGATGCGCTCCGCCGTTAGCGCGTCGAACGTAGCGTTGACGCTCTGCGCATCTGCGGGAATCCAGGTGTCGGAGGCCTGCTCCACGCTCAGGCGCGACGTGAATACGTTGAACGAATCCGCCGCTGAGAACGACGCCAGAATCCGGCTGCGCAGCGCGTCGAGAATCTGCTGCCGCCCGACGTTGGTGCGCGTCGCGTCGTAGTCGATGGCAAACGCCACTTTGCGCGACCCCGTGACGCTGAGCGCCTGCGACGGCAGCAGCGCCATCTGGTAGAAGCCGCCTCCTCCCTCGCTCATCTTGCTAACGAACAGGCCGTTCGTAAGCGGGGCGTCGACGGCAAACGTGAGACCGCCGTTGAGCAGCGAGCCGGGGACTTTGACGTAGTCGTAGGTCCCGAATTCGGCATTAGTCGTCGTTTGGAACGAGGTGCCGGGCGCTTCGACGAGTTGCGGGTTCTGCCCCAGACGGCCTTTCCACGTAAGGATAGGCAGTTGGCTGAGCGGGCGGCTCGTCGAGCGCAGCAGGTTGGTTGGGATCGGCGCCGTAACGGTCTGCTCGGTCCACGTGGCGGGCATCAGGAAGGTCAGTTTGACCTTGCGCGTATCCGAGCCAAGCATGGGGTAGATCCGCAGTTCGTAGCGCCCCTGCCCTCGCTTGAACAGGATCGACGGGTCACGACGACGCCCGACGATGTCTTCGTAAATCGTCGATGCACTCCACTTGTCGAGGATGTCGGCCTTGATGATCTCGTCCTCGACCCAGAGCCACGAATCCGTCACGACGGCTTCTTCGGGGAGCGTGAAGAAATATTCGACTTCGAGTTGCCGCGTGCTGTCCGATGCGTAGCGTGATCCTTGCGCCGAGAACGTCAGATAGAGGCCGTATTCCATGAACAACCCCTTGGGCCGAACCGACAGGACCGCCTCTTCAATCGTCCCCGGATCGCGTATTCCGTTGCGGTCGGGGTCGAGCACGCGTAGGAAATCCTGAGCGGCAACGGGCTGGGCGACGAGCACGAGCAGCGCGAGCAAACGAAAGGTCGACATGAGCGGTAGGTCTGGAAAGAATACATCGAAAGGTACGGTGCATATTTCTCTCCTAGCTAGTCTCTACGGTATGCCCTAGCGACCCAGGTAGCCGGCTCAGCTATCGGCAGGACTACCGATTTCTTCTGCCACGTGCACCTGGTCACGCGGCCCGCCGATAGGTAACGTCAGCATGAACGTGGCGCCGCGACCCAACGTGCTCTCGACTCTCACGCTTCCGCCGTGCAGCCGTGCGATGCGCTGAACGATGGCGAGCCCCAGCCCAGCACCGCCTCCCCGCTCCCCCGACCGGCTCGGATCCGCT
>CAXBBB010000144.1:0-6291 GCA_963973615.1 uncultured Rhodothermales bacterium
CCGAGTGGATGCAGGATCGCCTCCGCGCCATCGGCCTGCGCCCGATCTCGAACGTGGTCGACGTGACCAACTACGTCATGCATGCGACCGGGCAGCCGATGCACGCCTACGATCTGGACCGCGTCCAAGGCGCAATCCGCATCGACACGGCGAAGGGCGGAGAGGCCGTGACGACGCTGGACGACCAGAAGCGCACACTTCCGACTGGCGCCGCCGTCATCCGCGACGACAGCGGTGTGATCGGCATTGGAGGCATTATGGGCGGCGCATCGACAGAGGTAGGAGAATCGACGACGCGGATCGCGCTGGAAATCGCCTGCTTCGATCCGTCGACCATCCGCCGCGCGGCCAAGGCGCTGGGACTGTCGACCGACGCTTCCTACCGCTTCGAGCGCGGCGTCGATCCGACCGGGCAGGCGCGTGCCGGTGCGTGGGCAGCGAGCATGATCGCTGAGTTGGCAGGCGGAACCGTGGCGAGTGGGTACGCTCATGTCGAGACGCAAGCGTTTCAGCCAACCGTCGTCACACTGCGTCCCGAGCGGATGCGCGCGCTCGTCGGCGCTGACATCGAAACGGACGAGGCGCTGCAGTTGCTCGAAGCCATCGGCTTCACGCGGGCAGATCGCGATACGGGCTCGGCGCTGGGCACGTTCGCCGAAGGCCTGATGGCCGGAGCCGGAACGGTCGAGGCGGCGCACGACGCAACCGACGGCATCGCACTCGTCGTTCCGCCGTGGCGACCGGACACGACACGCGAAGTCGACGTAATCGAAGAGGTGCTGCGGTTGTGGGGCTTCGATCGAGTGCCGATGCCCGCACGCATCGCAATTCCGACGGCATCGCCGCGTCCTAATCCGATCCCGGTCGTCCGCCGCAAGACACGCGATGCGTTGGTCGGCATGGGCTTCCGCGAGGTGTACGCCAACTCCATGCTACCGGCTGACATCGCCGAGGCGTTCGTGCCGCGCCACGCGGCGCTGGGCAAAGACGGAGACGCCGTTGCCACGCGCAACCCGATTTCGCAGGAGATGGCCGTCTTGCGTCCGAGCCTGCTTCCCGGCGTTCTGGCGATTGCGGGCCACAACCAGCGCAACGGACATACGGATCAGCGGTGGTTCGAGATCGGCACGGCGATGCGCAAGACCGAGCCGCACGGCGGACAGTACGTCGCTGGTTACTCGGAGCGCGAGCACCTGCTGCTGTTTCAAACCGGCAAGGCGCAAACCGCTGAGTGGTCGGCCAGGGAGCGCGCGTCCGATTTCTTCGATCTGAAAGGGGCTGTTCTGGGCCTGCTCGCCTCGCTCGGACTGGATGACGTGCGCGAAGACGCCGTCTACCAGCCCGAGCCGTTCGCCACTTATCGCCTCGATCTGAAAGTCGGACGCAAAGCCGTTGGCTTCGTCGCTCCGGTCCCGTCGCCGCACATGAAGCGCTTCGACGTAGACGGTCCAGCGTTTTACGCCGAACTGGCCTGGGACACCATCGCGCAGATCGCGGCGACCAAACTCGCGCCGACGTTTGAGCCGTTCAGCCGCTTCCCCTCCGTCGAGCGCGACCTAGCGTTCGTCGTAGCATCCGACGTGGCCGCTGGCGATGTGGCCCAGACGATCCGGCAGCGCGGTGGCAAGTTGCTGACCGACGTATCGCTGTTCGACGTGTACGAGGGCGACCGCATCGCCGAAGGAACGAAGAGTCTCGCCTTTGCTCTTCGCTTCTCTGCTGATCGCACCCTACGAGACGCTGACATCGACAAAGCGATCGCTATCGTCGTCCGAGGGGCCGAGCAGGTCCACGCGGCTGAACTCCGGGCGTGACCGCGTTGTAGATTCCGACGTTCCCCTTCCCCCTACCGCCTCATGTCCGACGCAACGCCCTCGACTGAACCCAATGCTCGCCCAGACGGACCCCGTTTGGACGGAGCACCGGGCATCGTGCTCGAACGGCTGCGCGACCGCGTGCTCGACTGCGTCCGTGAGATGGAGTCGCTCGCGATACAGAACGCCGACCTGCGCCGCCGACTGGCGCGCATCGAATCAGCCGACCACGCGCCGTCGATCCCGCTGTCGACCGGAGAAGATCCCGCCCAATTGCGCGCGCGTATCGAGAGCTACGTCGCAACACTCGACGCCTACCTGAGCGGCGACGATCCCCCTACCGATGGCTGATCCGACCAATGTCCGCGTCCACGTTTGGGGCCGCGACTATCCGCTGCGCGTCGACCCAAACGACGAAACCCTGATCCGCTCGGCTGCACAAATGGCCGACGAGCGGCTGACGGCGCTCCGCAAAGCTCACCCGACGCAGCCCGACAGCGTAATCGGCACGCTTGCCACGCTCGAGATGGCGCAAGAACTGCTGCTTGAACGCCGCCTGGCCTTGGACCGCGACGCTCGGACGGCCAACGCGCTGCAATCGCTCGACTTGCACTTGGCCGCTGCTCTTTCTCGGTCCGAACGGGCGAGCGAAGAGGCTGACGACGCGGGCTGATCGTCTCACCTTGTGGAACCGCGCGGCGGCTGTCTTCATAGTAGAGATGCTGCCTCTCGGGGCAGCATGGCACAAGCCTGCGGCTCTACTTATGAGAACCGTACCCCGATGATGACGGGAGTCGTTTTCAGGTCTCGGCCAACAGGCCCCAGCTCGCAAGAGCGCCGTTCGCGGCCAGGGGACGTTGAAAGAGACCGGTCGGCTCCCACTGTGTATTGAAGATGGTTCTTCATACGCCTGCTGTGGGTTTGTGCTCGCCTACCACGCCCCGGATGGCCCGCCGAGAGGCGGTCTTCCGGGGCTTTTTGCATTCAACGCCGCGGCGCTCGTTTGGGCCGCGGCTCGCCATATATCTCATGCCCCCCACGACGATTGCCCTACTTGCGGGCGTCGCCGTCGTCGCTTTCCTCGTTGGTTTTTTAGTAGAAAAGGTTCTAGGCAGTCGCCGCACCCTCGAAATCACGAACGACGTCCGCGCCCAGGCGCAACAGGACGTCGCTAAAGCACAGACGGCTCTAGAAGTCATACGTGAACGCCACGCCAGTGAGCGCGAAGCGCTGCGCGTCCAACTCCGTGACGAAGCCCGATCGGAAGTCGCCCAAGAGCGCGATGCTCTCGCCGAACAGTCTCGCGCGCTCGATACGGACCGATCCGAATTAGAACGCGACCGCCACCGCCTCAACCAGCGCGAAGCCGTTCTCCAACAAAGCGCCGACGCCCTCGATGCGCTCCGGACCGGTGCCAAACAAGCCAACGAGCAAGCCCGAGAACTCGCCAGAGATGCCGAGTCGACGGCACGCGACGTACAGCGCCGCGCCTCCGACCTCGACACCCGCGTAGACCGCATTCGGCGCAAGGAAGAGCGAATCACGTCGGAGGAAGCACGGCTCAAGTTGCAGAGCGACGAGCAAGTCCGCAAGCTCGAACAGGTGTCGGGACTGTCGCAGCGGGAGGCCCGCGAGCAGCTCGTGCGCGAGTTGGTCGACGAAGCCAAGCATGAGGCATCCTCCGAGGTACAAGAGGTGCGCGACGAAGCGCGCCTCAAAGCTACCCGCGAGGCGCGTCAGATCATCCTGACCGCCATCCAGCGCACGGCAGCATCGCACGCGATTCAGAATACCGTCAGCGTCGTCAACATTCCGTCTGACGAAATGAAAGGGCGCATCATCGGACGCGAAGGGCGCAACATTCGTGCGTTCGAAGCGCAGACGGGCATCGAGGTCATCGTCGACGACACGCCCGAAGCCGTCATCCTATCGGGCTTCGACCCGGTCCGACGCGAGATCGCGCGGCTGGCGCTCGTCGAGTTGATCCAGGACGGACGTATCCACCCGACACGGATCGAAGAGGTGGTCGACAAAGCGCGCGAGGAAATTGAAGAGGAGTTAGTCGAAGTCGGTGAGCGAACGGTTATCGAACTCAACTTGCACGGTCTGCACCCAGACGTGGTGCGGATGGTCGGCCGAATGAAGTTTCGCAGTTCGTACGGGCAGAACCTGCTGGCGCATTCGATCGAAACGGCGCGGCTGTCGTCGCTCATGGCCGCCGAAATTGGACTGGACGCCGCCAAAGCACGACGCGCCGGACTGCTGCACGACATCGGTAAAGTCACCGAGGAGGAGTTGGAGCAGCCGCATGCGATTGCGGGCATGGAGATTCTGGCGCGATACAAAGAGGACCCCGAAGTGCTCAACGCCGTCGGTGCGCACCACGACGAGATTGAGATGACATCGATGCTATCGCCGCTCGTTCAGGCCGCCGACGCCATCTCGGGCGCTCGTCCTGGCGCTCGTCGCGAGGCGCTTGACGCGTACATCAAACGCCTCTCCGCGCTCGAAACGCTCGCCACCGAGTTCAAAGGTGTCGAGCGCAGCTACGCGATTCAGGCCGGTCGCGAGATCCGCGTCCTCGTCAACCACGACCTGGTCTCGGACGGGGAGGCCGAACAACTCGCCCGCGACATCAGCAAAAAGATCGAAGCCGAGATGCAGTACCCCGGCCAAGTCAAGGTCACGGTCATTCGCGAAGTCCGCGCCACCTCGTTCGCGCGGTAGCGAAGGTCCCCTAAAAGGTTCTGACACCCTAATGGGCGCCGATGGAGAATAGCAATGAGAAGTGCATCCTGCACCTCCTCACCAGCATGGTAGAACAGGAATCCACACTCTCCATCGGGGGATGACCTATGCGGCGTGCTCGACTCGCGCCGAGCACGCCGCTAATCTGAGTACCTGGTGTGCTTTCTGCTAACGATGTCGTCGGGTGCGTCCGGGCGAGCCATTGGCGCAGGGCGCCGAGGTCCACCGACGGACTCATAACAAATCCGAAGTTCTCAGGTGCATTCGTTTCCATGGGCGTCTTCCCTGCGAAGGCAGGGATCTACAACTGCCTCTGCTGCCTGAACCAGCGCTGCCGACGAGGCGATGGCAGCAGTTGTGGATTCCCGCCTGCTCGGGAATGACGGAGTAGGGCGCACCGCCAAATAATCGGAGTTGGTATCACAGATAGATGCGCACGCCTGCCTGCACCGTTCCGACGAGGTCGAAGATGAAGGACGAGGCACCACCTTCGACTTCTTCAGGCTCCGATGTAGGCCCTCCAAACGGGTCGAACGTGGTGTCGAAGGCGTCATCGGGAAAAAGCGCAGTCGCACTGGCTGTCAGCGTAAACTCGAACGTCTGCTGGATGTTGAAGCCAAATCCGAAACCCACCTGAGGACCGAACGCGATCTGGCGTCCTCGCTGCCCGAAGCGGTCGTCTTCGGTGGCTTCGGTCGTGAGGACCGTTCCGCCGAGTTCGAGAAACGGGTACACCACCCGAACCTCCTCACTCCCGCCCCGAACTAGGAGCGTAGCACTGAACCAATCGGGATCGGTGAGCACGTAGACGGGGTCGCTGCCCGATTGGGCGAGTTCGTCGGGGGAAGCATCGAACGCGTTGAAGTTTTGAAAGCCTACCCGCAAAGCGAACGCTCCTCCTTGGCGAAACTGGTACCCCAACTCGAACGACGCCGCCGTCGGCTCAGCGGGCACTTCGAATCGCGCCGCCGCTTCACCCGAGTACATCGCCGTGCCGCCAGCTGCGCCGATGTATACTCCCGGCGTCCATCCGCTCTGGGCAGCGGCAGGCCGGGCGATGATGAGAGCAGATAAGCACCAGAAGAGGAGGAAGAGTACCGGAGAGCGCATAGCGAGAACGAAGCGAAAGTGACAATGCGTGAAAGCTATCCCAGCGGTGAGCCGAGGGATACCACGTGATCGCGTCGTTTTGCGCTTCTAAACAGCCCCAATAGCGCGTGAATCGCGTTATCAGGTGGAACAGCGGCCGTGTCTTGCGTTACCCTGCTGTAACGCAAGCGCTTAGTCCCCTCCCTCATGCTCGGCACCGCAGGCTTCCTATTGATCCTCGTCGCGTTCGTCTCGTGCCTCGCGGCAGGCGTCGCGTTCTTCCTCTCAGCACAGGAAACGAGGCGACTAGCTCCAGCCGCGATGGACGTTCCGCCAACCGGAAAAGCGCTGAGTTGGCTACGCGTTGGTCAGGCGTCGTGGGCGATCACGTCTGTCGGGCTGTTCGTGGCGTCGGCGATCCTGTTCTACCTGCTAGCGACGCACCAATTCCAGTACGCGTACGTCTACCAGTACTCGTCGCTTGACCTGCCGAAGCACTATCTGTTCTCGACGTTCTGGGCCGGACAGGAAGGCTCGTTTCTCTTGTGGACGATGATGACGGCGTTCTTCGGCCAGACGATGCTGTGGTGGGGACGAAAGAGCTGGCGCGCGCCAGTCCTCGCGATCACATCGCTGAGCC
>CAXBBB010000145.1:0-6277 GCA_963973615.1 uncultured Rhodothermales bacterium
CACACGCTGCGCGAACTGCCGCAGATCGAGCGCGTCGTTGCCGCTGTAATGGGAAAGTGAGATGCGGTGCGCAAACCCTGGTCTCCATGTCACCTTGGCTGACAAGTCGTTGAACACGTAGCCCGTGCGCAACGTGTCAAGTCTGCCGTCGCTACCGACGACAGGGTGCCGACGTCCGACGATCTGGTCGATGAAGGAACGCCGTCCCGACAGCATAAAGGAGCTTCCCCGAGAGAGGGGACTCTCGATCAGATAACGGCCACTCAGCAGCCCCAGCGCGGCTTGGGCGCGGGGCGTCTCGCGATTACCGTCGCGCATCTCGGCGTCGAGCACAGCGGAAATGCGCCCTCCAAACTCGGCGGGATAGATCGACCGGAAGAGGCGGACTCGGCTGAACGTATCGGTCTGGAACGTCGACACGAGCGAGAAGGCATGCCACGGATGGTAAACCGGTGCTCCGTCGAGTAGGTAGAGATTTTCGTCTGATTCACCGCCGCGCACGATCAATCCGCCGGTCGCTTCGCCTGCGCGCTCGATTCCCGGAAGCCACGTCAGACGCTGAAGCATGTCAGCCTCACCGAAACTGGTCGGCAACTCCTCGAGCAGCGCAGGCGGAATGTCTGTCAAACCCGGCTGAGCGGCTGCCTCGCCCTCGACTTCTACGTCAGGCGTGAGGACCGAAGAAGGCAACAACACGACGACGTTGCGCGGAGACTGCGTCAGCAGAACGGTGTCGACGACCGCGTATCCAACGTAGGAAACGCGGACCCGGTGGGCACCCGATGGTAGATCGGCCAGCGTGAACACGCCAGCCGCCGATGCCGACGTCCCTTTGCGCAGGCGAGGTACATAGACCGACGCTCCCGGCAATACCTCCCCTGTTACGGCGTCACGCACGAACCCGCTCAGCGTCTCCCGTCTCGGCGCATTGCGGATTGCGTCCCGTTCGAGTTCTCGCGCTCGCAGCACATACTGCCCCTGCCGACGCCGTACGACCTGGAGAGGCAGCCCTTCGACGATACAGGCGAACGCAGCGTCGAGATCGCTCCCTTCGTACCGACAGGACGTATCGCGCTCCTCTACGAGCCGCTCGGCATACACGATGCGGACGAGGGCCTGACGAGCCAGCGCGTTCAAGGCCACATCGACTGGGCCGGGAGCGACGCGCAGCACCTGAGCGTCGGCAACATCGACGACGAGCAGCAGCAGCAGGATGAAGAAGGGGCGCACGAGAGAAGAGAACCGAAACCCTTCAATCTAGCCATGCCGCCCCTTCGGCGTTACCAATACGGGAAGGATCACGCCTCCTCTGTCATCTACGATTGCACGTGCCTTCAAAACATGGAGACGGGACGCCAGCACCAGCCGACGCCCCGTCTCGCTCCCTCACCCCTCAGGGTGTTCAGGCGAGGCTTTCCGTAACCTCACGCGCCCATGCGGACTGCGTGCGGCGGACTGCCTCGGGACCGACCGTCGCGTCGACGGTGGCCTCGGGATTCTCCTTCACCGTCTCCTTCACGACGTAGACAGGAAGCTTCTCGCTGATCGACACCAACAGCGGCGTCAGATCTTTGAGGTGCCGCTCGGCCAGATCAGCGATGCGCGGCTCTTTGATGGTCAAACCAAATGCGGTGAAAGCCGTGTAGCCCATCGCGGCGAGACTGAGGGCAGTATAATCGTCCCGTAGGTCGCGGCTGATCTCCTCGCTGCGGACCTGATCGTAAAGTCCGGCGACCACTCCAGCGGCGGCTGTAAAAGCCTTCTTGAAGACCGATTCCGTCTTGGCGTCGTAGCTCTCGGCGAGTTTGCCCAAGGCGTCGAGATGGCTTTCGAGGGTACGTTCGATTTCGATCAGCAACGTGTTTACGTCAGGATCGGCGCGGACCATATCCTCTGCGCGCTGACGCTTGACAGCTTCGAGAATGTGACGCTCCAACGCGGATTGGTCGGAGACGTGTTTTTGGATCAGGCTGAGGCGGTCGCTCATAGGTATCGTATTGTTTATCTGCAGGTTGCACACACCGGGGATCGGTGTCGTGGAGAGATAAACCACCCGATCACCGAGCGGAGCCGTGTAGGTGTAAGCAACCTGCTACGCAAGCTGTGAGGAAGCCGTAATCCTGTTGTCGCAGCGCCGCCCGCTACTTGGTGAGCAGCGCAAGATCAGCCCTCCACCGGTCCCGCGATGGCGGTCGAGAGCGCGCCAGGGCGGACGTGGGCGGCGATGGAGCCGTTGACCTGGTCGAGTGTCAGCGCGTCGACTTCGTCAGGGTAGGTATCGAGTCGGTCGAGGTCAAAACCGGTCGTGGCAAGGCGATGAACTTGGGCGGCCAATCCACCGGTTGTAGCGAGGCCGACGGTGTAGGTACCGATCAGCGTGGTTTTCTTTTGCTCCAACTCGGCCATTGTCAGCCCCTCACGCGCCCACTCATCGACGACATCCCGTGTTGCGTTGATGCCCCGTTGGATGTTCTCCTCGCTCAGAGTCACCCGTATCGAAACCGCCCCGCCGACGCCTTGATCGGCGTCTGACAAACTCGCGCCAATACCGTACGTCAATCCCAGCTTGTCGCGAACCTCCTGCATCAAGCGCGCTGAGAAGTTGCCTCCCAAAGCGAACAGGGCCACACGGAGTGCCAAATATGCGTCGTGTTGCAGGTCGACCACGGTCGCGTGGCCCATCTCAACGTCGGCATTGGTTTTATCCGCGATAAACTGGTGGACGATCTGAGCTTGGGTGTCGCTAGGCGGCGGTAGATAGGGCGCGGCGACGTTGGCACGTCCTCCAAAGCGAAGGGCGATGGCGTCGAGGTCCAACGCTTCGACATCCCCAGCGAGAACGATAGTCAGCGGCCCCCAGGTTCTCGCCTGCGCATAGTGGGCACGCACCTGAGTCGCGTCGACGGTCAACGCACGCTCAGCGGATTGCACAAAGTCGGGCGTATGACGCGGATCATCGGGGGAATAGAGCAAACGGGAAAGTGCGGCATCCGCTTGAGCGCCCGTATCCGTCGAGGCACGCGCGTAGCTGGCGGCCTTGCGCTCAGCGGCTTTGCGCACCTCGTCCAGATCCAGAGCTGGACGAGCGAGCAGGTCGGCGGCGATGCCGAGCACGAACGCGGCGTCGTCCGCCAGCATCTTGCCCCTAAACCCCATCCGTCTGCTATCGGACGAAAACCCGAGCTGGGCACCGCGCGATTCGAGCGCGTGAGCGACGGCGTGGCGGTCCATCTGATCGGTCCCCTTATCGAGAACGCCCGCGAGCACGTCCTGAATCAGTTCGTCGGATGGATCGGCAAGGACAACAGGATGCGACGCATGAACCGAAACGACGCCGGGAGCCGCCGTCGGCAGTGCGATCAGCCGGACACCCGGGGCGTGGGTCTCGCGGACCTTGGAAGTAAAATCGAGAGGCATCAACGGGAAAGGTGCAGGCCGACGGTACGCGTGTCGGCGGTGAAATAGGTCTGGGCTACGCGCTGCACGTCGTCGCGCGTTACGGCCTGCGCGCGGGCGAGTGAGTCGGTAAAGAGCGTCCAGTCTCCCGCAGCGATGGCTTCGTTCAGGCTACTCGCCGCAGCATAGACGCCGTCTCGTTCATAGGCGTCGTGCGCACGATACAGGCCAAGCGCGCGGTCTAGCTCGTGTTGCGTGACGCCGTCCGTTATCACGCGGTCGACTTCGGCATAGATCGCGGCTTCGACCTCGTCATGCGTCTTGCCTGGCGTCAGCATTGCGAGGATGGAGAACAGGGCCGGATCGCGGAACGATGGAGCCGAAGCCGAGGCGTGCGTGGCCAAGCCGGTGTCGACTAAGGCGTTGTAGAGTCGGCTACTCTTACCCATCCCGAGCACGACGGAGAGCAGTTGGAGAGCGGCAGCATCGCCGTGTGTGGCTTCGGGGGCCTTCCACGCACAGATCAGATGGTCGACGGCGCCAGCCTGCTTGACGACGACGCGGCGCTCGCCTCGCTGGTCGGGTTCGCGCGTGACGCCGCTTGGAATCGGTTCGGGAGCCGACGGAATCGATCCAAATCGATCGTCGACCAGAGTGAGCGCTTCGGTCACCGTCACTCCGCCGATCACGCTAACGGTCGCGTTTCCAGGCCAATAGTAGGTGTCGTAGAATCCGCGCAGCTTTTCGGCCGTGATTGCCTCGACGTCGCTGCGCCAGCCAATCGTCGGGTGGCCGTACGGGTGAGCCGGAAACGCCGCCGACCAAACGTGGTGATAGAGATTGCGAAATGCCTCGTTCTGTCCCCGGTCGAGTTCGTTGAGAATGACCGTCTTCTCGCTCGCGACCGCCTCGTCTTCGAGTAGCACTCCGCGCATTCGGTCGGCTTCGATATCGGCGGCGAGCGGCAGGTGCTCAGTCGGCAGCACGGCGAAGTAATTGGTGCGATCCAGCCACGTCGTCGCGTTGATTTGCGCGCCGACCGATTGGAGCACCTGAAACACACTCGTTTCGTGCCGCGCGTGGTAGCGTTCGGTCCCCTTGAACATCAGGTGTTCAAGAAAGTGCGTCGCCCCAGTCAGACCCGCTCCCTCGTTGCGGCTCCCAACCCCGTACGTCACCATCAGGCACGCGACAGGTGCGGAGGGCTGTTCGAGCACGAGCACGCGTAGGCCGTTGCCGCGGTGACTGTAGGCGTGGATGCCCGCGCGGGTTTCGAGATGTTCGAAGGCGTCGTGGGCGATTGTGGGGCCAGAGAGTTCCATAGAGAGTCGGTAAGCGAATCGGATCTAACGCAACTCCCAACCGACCGTTCGCCCTTGATTTCTTGCTGATGTTGAGACACGGACCAATCGTGCCGATACGTGAAGGACTCTGGGTTGCGGAACCGAACGCTCGTTCCCGATCTTATTCGAGCTATGCCGCACATCTCGCCCACCACTGCTCCCCGCCTTGCGCTCTGGGCCGACCGCCTGGGTATCGGCGCGTCGCTGCTGTGCCTGCTGCACTGTCTCGCCCTCCCCTTTGCGCTGACGTTGTTCGCGGGATGGGGTGGATCGGATCACGGTAGCTTTCACCTGTTCGCCGCCCTGACGACGCTTCCGATCGCTGTCGCTGCCGGATGGCCCGGCTACCGCGTCCACCGCAAGCGGCACGTCGTAGCGCTGCTCGTCGCAGGCGGACTGCTGATCGCCGGAGCGTTACCTGCCGAAGCCTGGCTCGGGCACAGCGGACACGTCGGACTGACGGTTGCCGGAAGCCTGCTGCTCGTCGTCGGGCACGTGCGGAACTGGACCCTGCGCTCACGCTGCGCAGACCACGTGCTTCCGCACCACAGCGACCACTGCGACCACGAGTCGGATTGAGCCTGGCCTGCGTGCTGTTGTTGGTACGCCTTAGCAGTACTCAATCTCCGGAAACCGCGAGTTGAAACAACGCCGTGTCGGTGTGTTGGCGAACGTGGATCGCCTTGCCGTCTCTCATCGTCCAGACGTGTGCGAACGGAATATTGATGACATTGCCGTTCGCTTTGTAGCGCCCACCATCCCGCCCAACCGCGACGAGCAGGTCACTGCCACCGTCGATCACGTGGTCGACGTCTGCGGAAAAGTGGTCCCACCGCGTTGCGAGAGGCACGAAGACCCCATCAACGACACCCTCCGGGGTGGTGTATTCGCCTCCATACGGATGGCCTTCGGCTTCGGACCAGACGATTTTCTCTGCAAACGTCTCCAGAATAGCGGGCACATCGGCGCGGGCAAAGGCCTCGTAGGCAGATCGGACGGTTTCGGCGTTGGTCATAGAGGTAAGTAGGGTGGATACAGCTATAGATCGCCTGCCGAGGGGACAGACAAGTCAGGCAAACTACTTCTGTCGGATGACGATACCCATCGGAACGCCCTCGAAGCCGAACGCCGCACGCACTTTGTTTTCCAGGTACCGCTTGTAGCTATCGCCGACGCCCTTGGGGTGGTTGGCAAAGAAGGCGAAGGTCGGCGGCTCGGTGCGGACCTGGGTGGCGAACTTGATGCGGACGGCAGCGCCTCGATACGTCGGCGGATGGTGAGCGGCGAAGGCAGCCTGAACGACCTCATTGAGCTTGCTCGTTGAGATGCGCTTTTTGCGCTCGTCGCCGATCGTCGTCGCAAGTTCGAGCACCTTTCCGACACGCTGTCCGGTCGTGGCCGAGATGAACTGGATCGGAACGTAGCTCAGCGTTTGCAGACGGTCGCGGATGTCCTTGGCGTAGTCACGTGGCGTGTTGGTATCCTTGTCGGGCATCAAGTCCCACTTGTTGACCAGAATGCCCAGCCCCTTGCGGTGC
>CAXBBB010000146.1:0-6234 GCA_963973615.1 uncultured Rhodothermales bacterium
CGCACGCCCCAATCTTCGATCGAATCGGCCAGTAGCGCGTCGGCATCCGAGCGCGAATCGAGAGCGCTCAGGTCGATGGATTGAAGAGCTGTGAGAAGCGCATCATGGCCCGGTGGGTACGCACGCGGCGCCATGTCCGCGACGACGAGGCTGCGGATACGATCCGGGTACGTCAGCGCGAGAGTCATCGCCGTCTTGCCACCCATCGAGTGGCCGAGTACATCTGCCGTCTCGATGCCCTGAGCCTCCATAAACGCTCTTACATCTGCCGCCATATGGGCGTAAGAGAACGCATCGGTGTGCGGAGAACGGCCGTGATTTCGAGCGTCGAGAGCGTAGGTATCGCGGGCTGTCGAGAACTTGGTTCGCGACAGCGTCGACCAGTTGCCGCCCGACCCCAGAAAGCCGTGAAGGATGAGCATTTGGGGGGCATCAGCGAGGTAGCGCTTGGCGTGCAATACGACTGGGAGTGGCATCGGTACGTGTGACGGGGTGGATACGGTAGGTCGGTCATCAAATGACCATAGGGGATTAACTTTGCCTTGACACGAACGAGGGGGCCAGGTATCTTCATATCTCAATCCAAATCCCGACATCAAGTCGGGGAATGGAAAAACCGTCTTCCCCCTCGCTGTTTGCGCCAGACTGCTACGACTCTTTCACCGAATACTCAGTTCTCTTCCCTCGCTTCGTGCTCGGGGCGGAACGAGGCGTCGGCAGAAGGAGAAGGAACGCTGGTAATCGGTGCATCCCGCAAGGCGGGCAGCGCCCTACGCGCTGATGTCGGGGTCGACCATTCCCACCGCATGACCGCCCAGCCCTTCGGCTCGCGACGTGTGACATCCACATCATCAACCTCAGGTAGCACTATGTACCGCAAGTGGAGCATCCTTATGCTCATCGCGCTGGCGTTCCCCGTCGCTGCATTCGCACAAAGCACCGGCAAGTTGTCGGGTCGCGTGTTGGATTCAGAGACCGGAGAAGGCCTTCCCGGCGCCACAGTCCTCATCGTTGGAACTCAGTTCGGCACGGCCGCTGACTTCGACGGCAACTATACCATCCTCGGCCTCCCTGTCGGCAACTACGATGTTCAGGTGTCGTTCGTCGGCTATCAGTCGTCGACCGTTACGGACGTGGAGATCAACTCGGGCTATACGCGCGAATTGAACTTCACGCTCTCCCCGGGTGAACTGCTCGAAGGCGTCGTCGTCGAGTATCAGCGCCCGCTCATCCAGAAGGATGCCTTGGGTACGCCTCGCGTCGTGAGTGGCGACGAGATCCAGAACCTGCCGGTCCGCGGCGTGGCAGCTATCGCAGCCATCCAGTCGGGCGTCGTCAGCGACGAAGGATCCAGCACGCTCAACATTCGCGGCGGTCGCTCGTCGGACGTCGTCTACTTCGTGGACGGTGTCAAGATCACGGGTAGCCTCGCGGTCCCGCAGTCGGCCATCCAGGAGCAGGAGATGATCATCGGTGGTCTTCCGGCCAAGTACGGCGACGCCATCGGCGGTGTCATCTCGGTCTCGACCCGCAACGCCTCGACCAAGTTCTTCGGCTCGATCGAAGCCCTGACGTCGGAAGTGCTCGACGACTACGGCTACAACGAAGTCGAAGCGACGCTCGGCGGTCCGATCCTGGGCAACAAGCTCGGCTTCTTCGTCTCGGGTGAGTACTTCAACATCGGCGACGAAAGCCCACAGGCTCAGCCGTTCCTGACGGTTCGCGACGACGTGTACAACAGCATCAACGCGAACCCGCAGTCGATCCAGTACACGGACTCGACGGGTGCCACGCGCTACCGCACGCTCGATACGAGTGTGTTCCAGGTCGGTGATTCGACTGCCAACCTGGTCAGCAGTGATCTGCACGAAACGTTCGTTGCCATCGTGCCGCGCGCGGACCGACTGACCGAAGACGACTTCACCTATGAGAACGCCAAGATCGGCGACACAAGCGAAGGCTACTCGCTCACGGGTAAGTTCAACCTGCAGCCGGTAAACTCGGTGCGCGTCGCCATCGGTGGTACGTACGCCAACCGCGACAACCCGAGCTACAGCCGCGGTGGTGGCCTGTTCAACCGGATCAACGGAAACAAAAACGACAGCGAAACGCGTCGTGGCTTCCTGACGGTTACGCACTACCTCTCGGATCGCACGTTCTACCAGGTTCAAGCGTCCTACGAGAACTTCCAGGCGTGGAGCTATAACCGCAACTTCAGCCGCGACGTCGAAGACGTGTTCAACTACGCCGACATCGACGGAGTGGGCAACGAAGTGGCCGCTCGTTATCTGCGCACCCGTGGCGATACGCTCGCGCAGCAGTTCTCCGACTCGCAGTATCCCGCCACGACGGTTGGTCGCGGTCTCTACTCGCTGCCGGGATCGGCTCCGGGTGGATACAGCAAGAGCAAGAGGGAGCAGCTTCGCTTCCAGTTCAACGCCACGACGCAGCTGGGTATCCACCAGTTGGAGTTCGGCGGTGAGTACGAGCAGCGCACCTCGCGCGCCTTCTCGATCTCGGGAACGGGCGCACGTCGCCTGGCTGCCTACCAGCCGGATGGCAACCAGGAGCTGTCGGCTGATACGATCACGGCCTACGATCAGGTCAAGTACGAAAACATCTCGGGTAGCATCGGCTACTACGGCTACAACTTCCGCGGTCTCGAAGAAGTAGACGGCGAAAACCTGGCGCGCTTCGGTGCCCAGGATGCTACGGATGCCGATCGCAACATCGCGCCGATTGAGCCGATCTACTACGCCGGTTACCTGCAGGACAAGATTGAGTACCGCGACCTCGTGGTTCAGTTGGGTGCCCGCATCGACGTGTACGACGCCAACCAGCGGGTCCTTCGCGACCAGTTCGCACTCGTGCCCGTCGTTCGCGCCGGTGACGTAGCCGGATCGCCTTCGAGCGTAGGTAGCGACTTCGCTGTCTACTACAGTGGCGACGACATCACGGGCTACCGTGACCTCGACGGTCAGTTCTACGACACGAACGGTCAGGAGCTTGCTCCTGGACTCGTGCCCGCAGGACGTGCCCGCGCGATCGGAGATGCGACGCAGCTGCAAGAAGCCGCGTTCGTCGACTACGAGCCGAGTGTCACGTTCCAGCCTCGCGTCGGTGTGACGTTCCCGATCACGGATCAGGCGCTGTTCTTCGCGCACTACGACGTGCTCGCACAGCGTCCTTCGACGGCATCGTTCGAAACGCTCGATGCGTACCAGGCTCGCTTGGGCGACCCCGGCACGCTGGGCAACCCGAACCTGAAGCCGGAGAAGATCACCGAGTACGAAGCGGGCTTCCGCCAGCGCTTGGGTGAGAACGCAGCGATCCAGATCAGCGGTTTCTTCCGCCAGATCGACGACCTGATTCAGCTCCGCGCACTCAAGAACGTCTTCCCGAACAACTACTCGACGTATCAAAACGTCGACTTCGGAACGGTCAAGGGTGTTGAGCTCGAGTTCGACCTGCGTCGCTTCAACAACGTGTCGATGAACGCGAACTACACGCTGAGCTTCGCCGAAGGCACGGGATCGGACGCCAACACGACCAGCCGGATCTTCTGGCTCCGTGAGGCCAACCCGTTCGTCCCGAACTTCCTGTCGCCGCTCGACTTCGACCGCCGCCACACGGCTAACGTCACGCTCGACTATCGTCTGGGCGCCGGAGACGGTCCTGAAATCGGAGGCATGCGTCCGCTCGAGAACTTTGGAATCAACATCCTCAGCTCGTTCAAGAGTGGTAAGCCGTACTCGCGCTACCTCGATCCCTTCCCGCTCGACCAGCAGGTTCGCCAGTCGGGTCTTGCCGGGCAGATCAACGGAGCCAACCT
Source organism: uncultured Rhodothermales bacterium (assembly GCA_963973615.1). Classification (GTDB taxonomy): domain Bacteria; phylum Bacteroidota; class Rhodothermia; order Rhodothermales; family BA12; genus CAXBBB01. Next base: position 3,833 of record CAXBBB010000146.1, read on the forward strand.
TCCGGCATCGTTCCTGCTCAACAAGAAGCTCGACCGTCGATTCAAAGTCGGAGGCGCCAACATGACGGCATACCTCGAAGTCGAGAACGTGCTCAACTCGAACAACGTCACCAACGTCTACAACGCCACAGGCCAAGCAGACACGGACGGATACCTCGAGTCGCCAGGTGGTCTGCAGGACTTCCCGGTAGGTTCGATCGACCGCTTCTACTACCAGAACATCGTCGATTCGCCGTACAACTACGGTATCCCACGTCAGACGCGCCTCGGCCTGCGACTGAACTTCTAAGCTGAACCAGAGAGAGGGGTGCGGCCCCGGTCGGCCCCTCTCTCGCTTTGGTTTGCATTTCCCCACACGCTCTCTACTGACTGTGAATCTCTATTACAAACGCTTTGCAGCGCTCGTGCTGGCCCTGGTGGTCTTCGCGCCCGACGCCCAAGCACAAATCACGCAGGGCAACTGTCAGGTGACAGGATCGGCTGTAGCCGATCTTGCCGTCAACAACGTCCGCGCGCGCCTCTATAACAACGGTGGCCTCTTTTGGAAGGGCGCCGGTAACGTCTACAACGTCCCGGCCGTTCAGCCAGGACAGCCCCTCACGCCCAACGCGATCTTCGCGTCCGGTATCTGGGTCGGTGGTTTGGTCAACGGCCAGCCCCGCCTTGCCGCGACTGCCTACGGTCCGTGGGAATTCTATCCCGGCCCGCTCAACGACGCCGGTGGTCTCGTCGACCCGACGTGTCGTAAGTACGACCGCATCTGGGTCGTCAACAAGGACGCCGTCCGTGCCTACCTGGCAGATGGGACGAGCACTCCCGACCTGCGCGATTGGCCGGTCGGCCTGGGCGCACCGTCCTTCGTAGACGCCAACGGAAACGGCAGCTTCGACGACGGTGAGTCGGAAGTCACGGTTACCAGTGTCGATCAGAAGCTGAACCTGGCAGCAGGACAGCTCCCGCTCTTCCCCGGTAACGGCTCGGCCGACGAAATGGCCTTCACCGTCTACAATGACGTGGGCGGTGCCCACGGCTCGACGGGTTCGGCTCCTATCGGCATCGAGATCCGCCAGCTCGCGTTTGCGTTCAACCTGGGTGGTGCCATCGGCAACACGACCTTCTACCGGTACGAGATCGACTACAAAGGCTCGACGCCGCTGACGAACACCTACTTCGGCGTGTGGTCGGATCCTGACCTGGGCAACGCATCGGACGACTACGTCGGTTCGGACACCACGCTCGGTCTCGGTTTCGTCTACAACGGCGACAACTTCGACGAAGGATCGGACGGCTACGGTGCCGCACCGCCCGCGCTCGGCTATGACTTCTTCCAGGGCCCGCTCGTCGACGCCCCAGGACAGACGCACACCGACCCGGACGGAACGGTCTACCAGGACAAAAAACGTCTGGGAACGACGGTCTTCCTGTACTACAACAACGACAGCAGCCCCAACGGAAACCCCCGCAGCAACAGCTCGGACTGGTACAACTACCTCCAGGGCATCTGGAAGGACGACAACCCGATGGTCGACTGTGGCAACGGCTATGGCCCCGCCACTTCGCCAACAGCTCCTTGCTTGGCTACGCAGAAGCAGACCTTCTTCATGTGGCCGGGTGATCCGGTCAACCAGGAGTTCTGGAGCGAGTACAACATCGACAACGCCGGAACAGCCAACACGCCGAACGACCGTCGCTTCCTGATCTCGACGGGACCGTTCGAGTTCGCACCGGGAGCTACCCAGGAGCTGGTCTACGGTATCGTATGGTCACAGGGTGACAACAACCTCAACTCGGTCGCTAAGATGAAGGCCGACGATGCGGTTGCACAGTCGGCATTCGACGCCAACTTCGAGTTGGCTCAGCCGCCGCTCGCACCGAACGTCACGTTTACAGAGCTTGACCAGGAGGTCATCTTCTCGTGGAGCTACGACAACCCGCTGTATGTAGCCGAATACGAAGAGTTCAACCCCTTCTCGTTCGAGCAACTGCCGGACGGCAGCGCATCGGATCGGACGTACAACTTCGAAGCATTCGAAGTCTTCCGCTACCCGACCGTCGAGTTCAACCAGGACGATGCTCAGCGCGTCGCCGTGTATGACGTCATCAACGGAGTCTCGCGCGTCTTCGAACCCAACGCCGATGGCGAAACGGTCATCGTGGCGACGTTCCCCGATACCGAGGGCCTGAAGTATTCCTTCCGCGCCACGGGTCTGACGAACTTCACTGAGTACTACTATGGCATCCGTGCCGTAGCGTACAACGGCGATACCGAAATCCTCAAGGTGCTCGGTAGCCCTGTCAGCAAGTTCATCGTGATGCCTTCGCCAGAAGAAATCACGGGGACGCAAGTCAATACGGCTGCCTTCGGTACAGGTCTCACGGGTGTTGGTGCGCCGACGAACATT
>CAXBBB010000147.1:0-6229 GCA_963973615.1 uncultured Rhodothermales bacterium
GACCGCATGAACGGTGTCGAGGTGATGCAGACCATCAAGCAACTCCCACACCACCAATCGACGGCTATCATCGCCGTGACGGGCTACTCGTCGCCCGAAGATCGCCAGCGGTTGTTGGGTGCCGGTTTCGACCTGTACCTCGCCAAGCCGTTCAAGTGGAAGGAGTTCAGCGAGGTGATCGAACTGGCCGTTCGCATCACGGCATCCGGCGCATCGCAACCCGCTCCTCCGCCCCAGACGCCTCAGCCGAGCTTTGCACAGACCCAGCAGCGCCCGCCCGAACCTGCGCGCCCGTCGCCACCGCGTCCGCCCGCTGCCGCTCCGCACCCATCCGCCGAGCGTCGCCCGCTCAATCCCTACCCCGAAGTCGTCGAATCGTCGGACGGCCGTACTTCGCGCGAGGAGCCGACGATCACGGCTCGTCCCACTCCAGTCTCTTCTTCCAAGCCTGTAGCCCCCTCGCTGCTGCTACCTCGCTGGGAATCGCTGGGTGGAATCTAGCATGAGCAGGTGCTGCGCCTATCTTGGCGCATGCGCATCTTATTTCTGCTCCTCGCCTTTGCGACTCCGATCAGCGCCCAGCCGTTTCTGACGGATCTGTCAGTGCTCGAAACGTCGTTGACTACCCAGGCGGACGTCGCCCGGTCGGGCAGTCAGCGGCAGGGCGAGCCATACGAGGAGCGCGTAGAATTGGTGATGGACGTGGTGTTTTCCCTCGTCAACCCCACTGACTCTGTCGCGCTGCTACGTCCCCACGACTGTCTGCTGCGCTTGCGTCTCACGTCGGAAGCGGGATACGAGCGTCCCTACTGTTTCCGGTCGGACTACGACTGGTATGTCGGTCCCGGAGGAGAGCACCGAGTCTCCTGGCGTATGCACGACGTTCACCTGCCGCCCGCGCCACGGCCGGGACCGATTCGTGCGCTCGTCTCGTCTTCCACGCTCTCGATTCCGTCCGACTCGACGACCTTCTTCGGGCAAACGCTTCCCGACGTCGCGATCCGCTTCAGCCCGCGCTATCATCCCCGCGTCGAAGGCGGGACGACCTACTACCCGGACAGCCTCGCCGTCCTTCGGTTCATCGAAACCCGCACGGACATCGAACGCACCGAAGCTGCATATCCCCACCCTCCGAGCGAGTGGTCGGGCATATGGTATGCCGCACCTGACAAGGCCGATTCGCTCATCGCCCAAGCCAATCGGAGCGGATTGGTCCGAGCGACAGACCTAGCAGCGACTGACCCGTACGCACTCGGTAGAAAAACCTACCGTAGCGATGGGTACCGCCCTCAACCTACCGATGAGGAAAAACGCGAGCGCCGCCGCCGCTGGATGCCTCCTCCCCCTTATGCCGTTCGCCCCGAGCCGACTCGCAATTTGCTCTTGCCCGACTGGTCGCCTCCGCTCGAGGACAAATGGGATCGACGTGACTATCAGTCCTTTGGATGGGACGTCGCCGATGAGCGGCCAGTCGTCTTGATTATGCACGACCAAATCGGCACACTAAAGCAGCAGCACACCTTCTATCCCGTTGACGGTAAGCTAAACCTGCGATACTACGAAGACACCCTCTCGCGCGGTTTGTATCGCATTCAGACGCTGGGGAGCGTCGATCCGTGGGAGCAGCTCTTCGGCCCCTCTATCCACGCCGTACGGACGGACATCGAGGAGTTGGAAGACGGCACCTTTCGGCATTGGTCATCACTCTTCGAATAACCACTCAAACGCTTGGGCGAACTCGCCCGCCCAGAAGCTTTCGCTGTGATCTCCGTACGAGCGCAGGTAGCTTTCGAGCGCGAGACCCGCGTGCTCGGCACGTAGTCGGTCGACCATGCGCGGTTGCGTGTCCGCAATGCCCGACCCTTCGGATCGCGCGCTGACGAAGTAGATGCGCGAGGCGGCGAGGTCGGCACCGCTCACCAGATTCAGCATCTGCTCCTCGGCGAACCAGAGCGACGGCGAGAACACGCCGACGCGTCCGAATACGTCAGGGCGTTTCAATCCGGCGTAGAGCGAGATCAAGCCGCCCATGCTGCTGCCCAGGATGCCCGTATGTTTGGGATCGGGCAGCGTCCGAAAACGCGCGTCGATATGCGGCTTGAGGGTTTCAGCGAGGAACGTGACGTAGGCTTCGCCCTCTCCACCGCCATACCTCTCGTTGACGAACGGGCCGTACTCGTCGAGTCGACGGTCGCCTCCGTGATCGATGGCAACGACGATGACCTGCGCCTGCAGCCTGTCGAGCGTTTCGTCCATCTGCCATTCGGTCCCAAACGCCGTCGTCGCGGCATCGAACACGTTTTGCCCATCGTGGACGTAGAGCACAGGGTAGCGTCGATCGGACTCCGCGTACCCGGACGGCATATACACCTGGATGCGCCGCGTACGTCCGAGTTGGGGTATCGCAAAACCCGGATCCAGAACGGAGACCGACGCGCTCGCTGTCGAGGAACGACCAGAGCCCTCGGTCTTCCACCCTTCCACAGAGGACTCATAAACCTGCGCGCCTCCCATCACTCGAACCGTCCGATTGGGTGCGTCTCGGCCGTCTTTTGTCTCTCCGCTCGCCCAACTTCCGAGGGTGAACTTAAACGCGATCTCCCCCGCTTTCATCTCGGGAAGCGTGATCTCCGCCGAGTCGCCTTTGCGGTTCAACTCGAACGCCGGATCAGCCGGATTCCACTGGTTGAACGTGCCCGCAACGTAGACGCGCGCATCAGCGGGCGTATCTGCCGGAAGTCCGATGCGGAGGATGAGACCGTCGTTTTGTGGCGACGACGCACAGGAGAGCAGGAAGAGAAATAGAGGGAGCATTCGAGTCATGAGTCTTCGGCGTAGCGGTGGGCGCGTTTTTCGATACCCTCGTCGATATCGCGGTCGCGTAGAGCATCGAGGCGGGCTTGAACGGTGCGCTCGTAGCCCATATCGGAGGGATTGTAGAAGTACAGGCCTTGCATTTCGTCGGGCAAATACTGCTCGGCGACGTAGTGGTCCCGGTAGGCGTGCGGATAGTTGTAGCCCTTTCCATGCCCCAACCCGGCTCCGTCACGCGACGCATCCTTGAGTTTGTTGGGCGGCTCGTGCTGCGCCTGCTTCTCGACGTAGGCGAGCGCCTCGAAGAGCGCAAACGACGAGTTGCTCTTGGGCGCCGTCGCCAGGTACAGGCACAGGTGCGACAGATGGAATCGCCCCTCGGGCATGCCGACATAGTCAAACGCCTGAGCAGCTGCGACGGCCTGCTCCATGGCACGCGGATCGGCCATGCCGATGTCCTCGCAGGCGAAAATCAGCATGCGCCGCAGGATGAAGCGCGGATCTTCTCCGGCATAGATCATCCGCGCCATCCAGTAGAGCGCGGCGTCGACGTCCGACCCGCGCAAGCTCTTGATGAAGGCGCTGATCGTGTCGAAGTGCGCATCGCCTTCCTTGTCGTAGAGGACGGCGCGCTTCTGAATCGAGTCCTCGGCGACTTCGCGCGTAATACGGATCTCGCCCTCGCCGTTGGGTGGCGTCGTCTCGGCGGCGAGTTCAAGGGCGTTGAGCAGGCTGCGCGCGTCGCCGTTAGCGGTCGATACCAGGTGAGCGAGCGCGTCGTCGTCGATGGCGACGTTTTTCAGGCCGTAGCCGCGCTCTTCGTTGGCGATAGCGCGTCGGATGATGCCCGCCAGATCGTCGTCGGTAAGCGACTGCATCTCGAAAACCCGACTCCGGCTAACGAGTGCTTTATTGACCTCGAAATACGGATTCTCCGTCGTGGCGCCAACGAACGTGACGGTGCCATTCTCGACGTGGGGAAGCAGGGCGTCCTGCTGCGCTTTGTTGAAGCGGTGGACCTCGTCGACGAACAAGATCGACCGCTGCCCATGCAGTCTGAGACGATCGTGCGCGCCGTCGATGGCGGCTCGGATGTCTTTGACGCCTGCGAGGACGGCGTTGAGGGCGAGGAAGTGCTTGGCCGTACTCCGGGCGATGATGCGGGCGAGCGTCGTCTTTCCCGTGCCCGGCGGGCCATACAGCAGCAGGCTCGTCACCCGGTCGGCTTCGACGGCCCTTCGGAGCAGTTTGCCCGGCCCCAAGATGTGCGACTGACCGGCGAACTCGTCGAGCGTGCGCGGGCGCATCCGATCGGCGAGCGGAGCGGACGCCGTCGTGCGAGCGCGGGCAGCGAGGTCGAAGAGATCGTCGGGCATGCCCCGAAGCTAGCACGTCAGACCCGGCGGGGCTGCGAAAGAATGGGATAGGCTTGAGAGCACATTGGACCAAGAAAGAACCAGTTGTCGATTTAAGAAATCGACGCGGTGTCCGATAGCGCGAGCATCTCCCCCAACCTGTCCGCTCTGTCTATGTCGCGTTTGTCCACGCGGCTGCTCGTGCCGTTCGGCGCGCTGCTTGCCCTCGTCGCCGTCTGCGGCGGTTTGCTCCTGCCCACGCCACCGTTGCCCCAATCGCCTTCGCCTGCCCCGGCGGCGCATGCGGCCATCGGCGCGCTGTCCGCTATCGACGCGCAAACAACGGCTCGGCTGGAATCGGCACTGGACGCACTCGACCTCTCGACACGACGGTTGGGTCCGCCATGGACGAGCAAGCAGAGCGACTCCGCCCCCACTCTCTACTTCGGCCAGACCCCCGCTCTCGACGTCGACATGCAGCAGGGCGACCAACTGGACGTGACGCTGCTGGCGTTCGATGGATCGCGCTTCGTGCCCGTCGCCGGAGGCGCTGCCGAGTTGCCGGACGAGGCGCACACCTCCCTCGTCGGGGGCGTCACGTTTGCAGGCATCGACGCCTCCGGTAGGCAGAAGATCGCCAGCCGCACGCTGCTCGACGCGCGGGGCGACGTGGCAGGAGCGTGGCTCGTGAGCGTGCCGCTGGCCTCACTGGTTGCGCCGGACCTGTTCGCAGAGTCGGATGCGCACTCCGTCTGGCTTCTCGACGCATCCGGCGCGCCGCTAGCCGGAGTGTCTGCGAGTGACGAGGGGTGGACCACGACCACTTCGGCATTCGAGCCGTGGGCAGCAACCGTATCGAGCGCAGTGAAAGCACCGGTTGTGGCCGAAGGGCCCTCGCGCGCATCGCGGCTGATTCTGTTCGGCGTATGCAGCGGACTGCTGCTCCTGCTGGCGCTCGGCCTACTTCTCAACCGCATAGTGCTCGTGCCGCTCCAGCACCTGAGCGAGAACACCTCGCCGGATCCTGTCGCCGGAATCCACGCGCGCATCCGACATCTCGAGGCCGACGCACAGTCGGCAGCTAAAGAATACGAGCAAGCCAGCGAGCGAATCGCACAGTTGACTACGGAGGCGGAGCAGGCCGAGCGCGATCGGATCGCTCACCAATCGCTGGTCACCGATCTCGACGTGCTGTTGCGGCGAGTCGTTGAGCCGCGAGCCGCTGTACCACCTATCGCCTCACCTATCGTCCAGCGTATCGCCGATGCAATCGATGCACGTGGCAATGCGTATGGCAGCCGACTAGCCGAGCAGAACGAGCGTGTGCAAACTGCGGAGCGATCCGCCGCAGAACACAACTCCCAGGCACAGGCGCTCACCCTGAAGGTGTCGGCTGCAGCAGAGCACATTAAGCGTTTGAGCCTGGCGCTCGCTTCGCCCGCCAACGAGGAGTTGAATGCGAATCTGGCTCTGGCTCGGTCGAACTCGGAAAGCGGAGCCGCTAGCGTAGAACGCAGCGCAGCGCTGGCCGAGCAGACACGCGCTCAGGTCGCATCCATCGCCCAGGGCACCGACACACTCTCCCAAACGATTCGCGGGTTGGGAGACAGCACGGACGGCATCGAAGACGTCGTCTCGCTCATCGGCGAGATCGCGAACCAGACCAACCTACTCGCCCTCAACGCCGCCATCGAAGCAGCGCGCGCCGGGGCCGCCGGACGAGGATTCGCCGTCGTAGCCGATGAAGTCCGCAAACTCGCCGACGGCACCTCACGTGCTACGGCCGACATCTCCAACCGCTTGGCCGACATTCGCCGCCAGGCCACCGACGCCGTCGCTCAAATCGACCAGACGACGCACTCCGTCGCTCAAGGCATGGAGCAGGCCGCCGCCTCACACGCCGCGTTGTCGACGGCTGCACAGGACAGCGCGCAGACCGTAACGGCTCTTCGCGCCGCCGCCGATGCGCACAGGCTGGCATCAAAAACAGACGCTGAACCTGCGCTCGACGCTCTCCGATCGACTCTTCAACTGGACGAAACGGCTCGCCAGGACCGCCG
>CAXBBB010000148.1:0-6221 GCA_963973615.1 uncultured Rhodothermales bacterium
CGAGGTGAGCAGGACGGCAGGGCGGCCGCTGGCGACGAGCTTCTTGCTCAGGCGGTCGGCAGCCTGGACGAAGGCGGCTTGTCGCTCGGGGTCAAGGCCCAGCGTGTTGGGGTTCATCTCGCCCTTTTCGGCCTTTCCTAACAGCATCTGTTCGAGCATCGCGTCGAGTACGAACGCGTGGATCTTGCCGTCGTCGGGCGACTGGAACTGGCGCGTGATCGTCGGCGCCAAGGCGTTGCGGACGTACTCGGTGAGCACATCGATGTGCTTGGCGTGCGGCGCGAAGTCGGCGAGCGTTTCGAGGATCGTGACCAGGTCGCGGATCGGGATGCGCTCTTCGAGTAGCTTTTTGAGCACTTTCTGGATGCTGCCCAGCGGGAGAACATTGGGGATCAACTCGTCGATCAGCGCCTCGTTGGTCTCCTTGACTTTCTCGGTCAGCTTCTTGGTCTCCTGTCGGTCGAGCAGGCGGTGCGCATTGCCCCGAAGCACTTCAAGCAGGTGCGTCGTGATGACGGCGGGCGCTTCGATGACAGTCAGGCCCAGGCGCTCGGCGTCGGGCAGGTTGCGCTCACTCACCCAGACGGCAGGTAGGCCGAACGTGGGGTCCTCGACGTGGATGCCGGGCGGCGCTTCGGCGTCAGGGTCGAGCAGCAAGGCCAGATGGTAGCCCGGCAGCACCTCGCCCTGTCCGATGGGGTTGCCCCGCAGCTTGATGACGTACTGATTGGCGTTGAGGCCAACGTTGTCGCGGATGCGGATCGGCGGGATGACGAGGCCGAGTTCGAGCGCCAGTTGCTGACGCAGCATCTTGACGCGTTCGAGCAGGTCGCCGTTCTGATTGGGGTCGACGAGCGAGATCAGCGCGTAGTCGATTTCGAGTTCGAGCGGGTCGACGAGCAGCAGGTCGACGGGCTGTTGTTGCTCGGGTTCGGGCGGCGCGTCGTCGACGGCTTTCTTGCGGGCGACTTCGGCGTCTTCTGAATCCTGCTTGGCTGCGATGCCGCGGCCGACGAACAGCAGGCCCGCTCCCAGCACCCAGAACGGAAGGACGGGCAGGCCCGGTAGCAGGCCGATCAGCACCAGGAACGCGCCGGTGATCACGATGGGCTGCGAGCGCTTGAAGAGCTGCGCAGCGACTTCGTCCGACAGATTTTCGCCATTGTCCGATGAGGCGCGCGTGACGATGATACCCGCCGCCGTCGAGATGAGCAGGGCGGGAATCTGGCTCACCAGCCCGTCGCCGATCGACAGCAGCATGAACTTCTCGGCGCTGTCCGCTGCGCTCAATCCGAACTGTGTCATCCCGATCACCAGCCCGCCGACGATGTTGATGCCGGTGATGATCAAACCGGCCATCGCGTCGCCTCGGACGAACTTGCTCGCGCCATCCATCGAGCCGTAGAAATCAGCCTCTCGGCTCACGTCCGAACGGCGCTGCTTGGCCTCGCCCTCGTCGATGATGCCCGCGTTCAGGTCGGCGTCGATCGCCATCTGCTTGCCCGGCATGGCGTCGAGCGTGAAGCGAGCGCCGACCTCTGCAATGCGGCCCGAGCCCTTGGTGATCACCACGAAGTTGATGATCACGAGCACGATGAAAATGATTGCGCCGACGACGTAGTTACCCGCCACCACGAAGTTGCCGAATGCCATGATCAGCGCTCCGGCCTCCCCCTGACCCAAGATCAGCCGCGTCGACGCCACGTTGAGCGACAGTCGAAACAGCGTCGTCACCAAAAGCAGTCCTGGAAAGATGGCAAACTCGAGCGGACGCTGCGCATAGAACGCCGTCAGCAAGACCGCAAGCGAAATGGCGATGTTGGTCGCCAGCAGCAGGTCCATCGCGAATGTCGGCAGCGGCACGACCATCACGAGCAGCACGCCGATCACGACGAGCGCGATCACAGTCTGCCCGTCGCGCAGGCGCCCGATGATGGACGACGGCGAGGCGGGGAGTGCGGCTACGGGAGAGGACATCGGGTGGGGTGGCGGTCAGCGTTTTTGACGCGTGCGGTAGACTTCGGCGAGGATGGCTGCGACGGCGGCATAGAGCGTTTCGGGAATCTCCATGCCTTCCTCTACAGCTGCATACAAGGCACGTGCCAGCGGGCGATTCTCGACCGTCGGCGTGCCCAATTCGAGTGCCAACCCCTTGATCTTGAGCGCGCGTTTGCGGATGCCTTTGACGAGCACGCGCGGCGCTCCGCCGTTTTCTTGGTCGTAAAACAGCGCGATGGCGTAGTGTGTCGGGTTGGTCACGACGACATCGGCCTGCCCGACGGCTTCCATCAGCGTCGGTCGGCGTGCTCCAGCGAGGGCACGTGCGGCGGCTTTGCGCTTGCCCTTCATGTGCGGATCCCCCTCGGAGTCCTTGGTCTCGTCGCGGACTTCCTTCTCGGTCATCTTCAAATCGGACGCATGCTTGTGTTTCTCGAACGCGAAATCCGCTGCCGCTACGATCAGCAGCGCGCCGACCAATCGGATCAGCAGGCCGCCTAGAATGGCTGCGCCCTGGCCCAGGGCATCGGTCGTGGGGAGCGTGTGGAGGACGGTCAGCACGTCCATCTCGCTCTTGACGTACGTCCAGCCGATGGCGACCAGGATGCCCAGTTTGGCGAATGCTTTGAACGCCTCGAACAGCCCTTTGGCTGAGAAAATGCGCTTGATGCCTTCGAGCGGATTGATCTTGCTCGGTTTGGGCGTCAAGGGCTTGAACGTCCACACGGCCCCACTCTGCATCACGTTGAGTACGACAGCGCCGACCGTCATCATCAAGAAGAACGGCCCCAACATCAGCCCCAGATCGACGCCGATAATGCGGATCAATTCGGACGTGCGTTCGACCGACAGGGGGTGCGCCGCGTCGAGTAGGAGAGTTCGCGTCGTGTGCTGCAACTGCCGAAACGCGAAGGGACCGCCGAACAAGACGGCCGACACGCCCAGTGCGATCATACCAACAGTCACGATCTCCTTCGCCCGCAGCAAGTTGCCATCTTCACGCGCCTTGTTCAGGCGCTGCGCAGAGGCGTCGTGGACTTTTTCGTCCTTTTCTGGTTTTTCGGACACGGCGGTCGGTGAATGCGCTCGCCAAAGGAGAAAAAGCCGAGCCGAATTGCTTTTGTCGACTGCGACAGTGATCGGTGCCAAGAGGCCGGATGTTTTGCGCATCCGAGCGAGGTCGGAGCGGCAGACTTTTCCGGTCGATCACATGCTGCGAGCAAAAATCAGGCAGAGGTCTTTACATCGGCACTCGGCACGCCGATAGCAGATGTAGCCATCTGTCATCTCTCCCGCTGTCATGTCGTTTCGTCCACTCGCCTACTGGTTTCGCACGCTCTCGCCAGCCGCAGAGGCGCCGCGTCCGGTGCGGCGCCGGGGTTCGTCGCGGGTCGTGACGAGAGAGGCGTGGCCCGAGCGCACGCCCGCCCTGCGTCCACCGCTGGCGTCGGCTCGCATTCGTCAGTATCCCGTGACGCTCTCCTGACCGTCGCGCGTAGCTCCCGCCCATGAACGCCGCCGACACGTCTCCCGACTCTGACGCACCAGATCGCTCGCTCAAGCGTCGATTTAGCGTCGTGGTGGCAGTAGTGATCGTACTGCTCTCACTGGGCGAACTGGCCGGACAGGTCGATTTGTACGACGGTGCGCTGGCTGAAAAGCGCATCCGGTTGGTCGTGCGGCAACTCGACACCTCACGCCGGATCGCCGATCACTCTCAATCGTACGGCGACTTGCTCGACACGTGGGATGCCGATCACCGCGCGTTGCTTGCCGCCGAAGCTGCCGACCGCTCACGAGGCGACGATGCCCAAGCGCGCTTGAACACGCTGATGGGCCTCTCCGATGTCGTCGCTTCCGCTCGCGAGGCTGCCGGTGCAGGCCAGATTGCCGGCGTTCAGGTGCAGGCCAAACAGTACGCAGAGACGCTGTCGCCCATCGCCACAGGCTACGCCGCCGGCTTGTCGGCCGATACCGATCGCATCCGCTACACGTCGGCGGCGATGTGGCTGGTGGCGCTGCTCGGATTGGGCGCTGTTGGTATGTGGGTGCTCGGTCCGCTAATGGTGTTGGCGCAGACGCGTCGAGAAGAGGCCGATTATCACCGGAAGCGCTTACGGCACGTGATCGACGCCGTCGCCGATCCGATTTACATCGCCGACGCCCAAGGCCGTATCGTGCTCCGCAACCGAGCGCGGACTCTACTCGACGAGCGCCTGGCTTCGCTCGGGGCCGGGCAAGCTGACGGTGGCATGCAGGCCGACCGCATGGCAATCGAATCGGCACGTCCGTCGACCGACCGGGGGTTGCTGCCGGGGGGCGCAGGCTGGCTACTGACGGTCCGGACACCGCTTTCGGCGGGCGACGGAATCGTCGTACTGGCGCGTGACGTGACGCGCGAGCATGTCGCCGACGCCGAGTTGCGGTCGTGCCGCCAATCGGTCGAAGTTGCCAGTCGCGTCAAGGGCGAGTTTATGGACGGCGTCAGCCACGAGTTGCGGACGCCCCTCAACGGGATCGTCGGCATGACCGAGCTGCTGCTTCAAACGCGGCTCGACTCCGAGCAGCGCGAACTGGCCCAGACGATTCAGTCGTCGAGTAGAACGCTGTCGGCGTTGGTCAGCAACCTGCTAGACTTCGCCGACATTCGGGCGGAGCACATCGACCTAGCTGAGAATACCTTCGAAGTCCGCTCGTGCGTCGAAGCAGCGCTGAGCGCGGCGACAGCGCAGGCATCGGCCAACGGCGTTCATCTGCGCTATCTGATTCTGAGCGGCGTCCCACGTGCCGTCAAGGGCGATGAGCTACGCATCCTGCAAGTGCTCGGCAACTTGCTCTCCAACGCCGCCAAGTTCACCAAAGACGGCGCCGCGTTCCTGCGCATCGGAGCCACGCCCGACCCCAGCGGACCCGAGGGCGCGATCCGGTTGCGGTTCACGATCAAAGACACCGGCATCGGCATCGCGCAGGAGGATTTGGGGTCGATCTTTGGCAGCTTCGCCCAGGCTGACGGTTCGACGACGCGTGCCCACACCGGGGCCGGACTGGGTCTGACAATCGCTCGCCAACTCGTCGCGATGATGGGCGGTGAGATCGGCGTCGAGAGCACCCCTGGAGACGGGGCAACGTTCTGGTTCGTCGTCCCCGTCCAGGCCGCCAGTCTGACATCCGAGCAGCAGCGCCGAATCGAAGAGGCGCGGCCAAACGTCGCCGGACTGCATGTGACGAGTAGCACGGGCGATTCGGCGACCGCAGCGCTATCTCAAGCGCTCGCCTCCGGTCGAGAGTCTGTCGTCACGTTGCCTCCCAGGCAGTCGTTTTCCGAACGCGGCGAGTTGAAATCGGGGCGATTCGCATTTGCTCGTTCGGTCAATACGGACGATCCGATCTCAACTGAGTTGGCATCGGTCTAGCCCGCGGCCGCGCCGGCGAGTCATTCGATATCTGGCGGAAGATCCCGACGCGCGCCGAGCCATCCCTCTCCGTGTGGTTGAGCGATTCTGCTTTGTTCGCGCGCGAATCATAGAGAGCTTGCGCAAGCCGCGGAGTAGGTAGATATCAGGTGTCAGCGGTTTTCCTCTTTCCGAACATCGACGCCTACGGTACGCGCTCCACGATTTCCGATCCCAAGGATGAAGACAGCAACGTAACAGCGAGAAACCGATGAATCGGCCTCTAGGATATCCCAGCGCCTGTTTTAAGAAACTCTAAAGCCGCCCTCGCCGCTTCCATGTGTAGTATCTTGACGAGCTATCGCCCCGACGCGCTGCTGCTGACGGGCGATGATGCCCGGTAGCTTAATGGCAGAGCACCTCATTTTGGATGAGGGGGTTGGAGGTTCGAATCCTCCCCGGGCAGCTGCCTTTCGGGCAACTCGCCGGCCTTTTCGCCTCCGCACCTCTCTTCGGTGAACCCCAACGCTACCCTGCACCGCGACCTGCCCATCAGCCTGTTCGCTGGACGCAGCAACCCGGTTCTCGCCCAAGGTATAGCCGACGCCTACGGCCTTGCGATGGGAAACGTCATCGTCAAGGAGTTTTCGGACGGCGAGATCTACGTCCATTACGAGGAGTCGATTCGAGGCTGCGATCTGTTCATCATCCAGTCGACGCCGGCCCGTGGCGACAACTGGGTCGAGCTGCTGCTCATGATCGACGCGGCCCGGCGTGCCTCGGCGGCGCGGATCACCGATGTCATGCCGTACTTCGGCTATGCCCGGCAGG
>CAXBBB010000149.1:0-6217 GCA_963973615.1 uncultured Rhodothermales bacterium
GAACGACTCCGCGACGGCCTCGGTCACGCCCTGCCGCGCGAGTTCGGCTCCGGCCTGGATCATGCGCTCGATGGCACGCGGCGTTGACCCGCCGTGCCCGATGATCACGTTGCCCGACACACCTAGCAGCGGCGCGCCCCCGTAATTCTCGTAGTTGAACGGGCGCTTGATCTCGGACAGCACGCGCCCGACGAGTTGCTGCTCTTCAGCACCTAGCTTCAGCCGCTGCATGGCCTGAGCCGCCATATGGGGCAGCGCTGTCGTAATCGACTCGCCCAGTTTGAGCATCACGTTTCCGACGAACCCGTCGGCCACGATTACGTCGGCTGCGTGATGCATTACGTCACGCCCTTCGACGTTTCCAGCGAAGCGGATGCCATAGGCTTCACGCATCAGCTCGTAGGCGGATTTCGCTTGGGCGTTACCCTTACCCGGCTCCTCACCGATGTTGATCAGGCCGACGGTCGGCTTCTCGGCACGCAGGATGCGTTCGGCGTAGATGCTACCCATCCGCCCGAACTGAACCAGGTATTCAGGCTTGCAGTCGACGTTCGAACCGGCATCGAGTAGCAACGCCAACCCCTTGGTCGTCGGATAGAAACCGACGAGCGAAGGCCGATCGACGCCCGGGATGCGCCCCAGAATGACGAGCGCACCAGCCATAACGGCGCCCGTGTTTCCTGCGCTCACGAACGCGTCGGCGAGGTCGGCTTTGTGCGCTGCCAAACCCAGATGGATCGAGGAGCGGCGCTTGTTCTTGATCGCTGCCGATGGTGACTCGGCCATCTCGATCACGTCGGGCGCGTCGTGGAGTTCGACGGGTAGGGCCTCCCCATTCAGCGCTCGGTCGAGCAGCGGGCGGATGCGTTCGGCGGGGCCGAAGAGTAAGACGCGTAGGTTGGCGCCTCCCGAGCGAGCGGCCTGGACGGCTCCTTCTACGACGACGCCGGGCGCATCATCGCCTCCCATAGCGTCTACGGCAACAGTGATGGGCATGAAGGGCGGTAGGATCGGAGGGAGAGGTAGGAAACGCGAAACGCCGCGCGCAGCGGCTCCGCAGACTCAAAGCTACGGAATGCGCTGCACGCGGCGGTAGATCGGAGCATCAGCGAGCATACTCACCGACACTGCATTCCGGTCACGCGACTTCGGCGACGTTCAATACTTGGCGACCACGGTACGTGCCACAGGCGGCGCACGCACGGTGCGTCTTGTGCTGCGCGCCGCAGTTCGGGCAAGCCGTCAGCGTCGGAGCCTCGAGGCGGTTGTAGTACTGCGCGCGGCGATGCGAGCGGCGTGCTTTGGACGATTTGCGTTTCGGGTGGGCCATTGCGGTATGCCGGAGTCCGGCGGATTAGAATCGAGTGGAAATAAGGATGTACGAGATTAGTTCTCGTTTTTACGGTCGAGTAGCGCCTTCCAACGCGAGTCAACCACGTCGCCATCGGCGTCTTTGAGCGCGCCAAACGTCGTCGGGATCTCGGCGTCTTCGGCTCCGGGAGCGATGCAACGCTGAGGAAGCGAGAGCATTAACGTATCCCGGATAGGCGTCGTAAGATCGAGCGAGGTTTGACCGGCATCAAGCGGAAGCAAATCATCGGTCGGTTCAGATCCAGCATCGATGGCGTGTGCCGCGGCGGATGAGAAAACGACTTCGTGCGTACCTTCCACCTCCTCCTCGAAGTCGACCAGCGTGCGGTCACAGACGAGCGCGGCGATAGCCAACGTGTCAAGCGTGACGTGTGCCTGGTGATCGGACAAATCCAGGCGGATATCGACCGAGATGTCGCGAAACGCCTGGTCGCCCAGGTCGAGATCGTCGGGCGACGGGTGGAGCGTGAACGTGTGGACGCCCGGAGAGAGCGCGGAGATACGGAGATCAATCATGGAGAGTCCTCGCGGGAATGTCGAAAGAACAAGACTGCGAAGATAACACACCCCGCACGAACCGACGAAGAAGAGATGTACAATGCCCATCAACTGTCGATGAAGCGTTTGAGGTTTCGCCGCCGGACGCACCTCTAATCCAGAAGCAAATATGATCCAGCAGGACTAATCCCCGGCAGTCTCTCTATGAAATCGGGCAGACATGTCTTGCCAAACCGGAGGGGTCTGGGTTACCATTCTCATAACGCTTCGGAAACATACGTGAAGGCACTCGATCTGGCTATTCGATGCCGTAGGTTCACGTCCCTTTTCTCCGACGCGCTACCCAATAGGGCACCCGACAAGGCACGACTCCCACCTGTGCATAACAGGTGGGCAAGCGCGACATCGGCGCCAAAACCTCTTTCAGGCGATGTTGCCGAACTGCCTTTACCTGGGCACTACTACTCCACACTTCCGCCCCTAAGCTCAACAGATACATGATTTCACACTCGCCTACACCCCTTTCCCTGCTCTGTCACCGCCTTTACCCAAGGCGCCCAGAATGGACGGAGTGTGCGTGGTGGATATGTGGAATCGACTGTGGATAACGCCTCGACCTGCTGACGCACTTCTCTCCGTCTCGTCAGTAGTACCGCCCACCCCGAGCGCGCTCATCCTATGTATCAATCGGCAGAAGAAGCCTGGAAAGCCTGTCTCGACCTGATTGAGTCGAACGTGCGTCCGACGGGATTCCGAACGTGGTTTCTCCCGACCAAAGGACACTCGTTGGAGCAGGTCGGCGAGGTGACCAAGCTCACTATTGAGGTGCCGAGCCATTTCTATTACGAGTGGATCGAGAGCCAGTACCAGCACCTACTGCGTAAGTCGGTCCAGCACGTTCTGGGCGACGGTGGGCGCCTCTACTATAAAGTATGCGTAGCTCAGGGCGACGATGGGCGTGCAGGTGCGACGGTCAATTTGCCGACGCAGCCGCAGCACCCGGCGGATCATCCGCAGCAGCGTCCGATCCGCCCACAGGATCACCAACTGCCTCGACATTCCAGTCAGCCGCCATCCCATTTCTCGGCGCCGCAGGAGGATTTCCGCTCTTCTCCACCTCCTCAGCAACACCGCCCCTCTGCGCCTAGGACCGCAGGGTACGACCAGCAGCCGCGATCCTACTCTGAGGGCAGAAATCAGCAGCCGCAAGCTGGCCCAAACCGGCCTGTCGGTAGACCTCAGCGCTCCTACGGTGCTCAGCCACAGCGTCCACTAGGCGACGCGCCGGTCGGCGGCGAGACCCCTCGCCTACACCGCAAACCCGCGCCACCTGCGACGCCGTTCGCGCTGCCCGGCATCGAGCGCCCGCGCCTCGAACCCAACCTCAACCCGCGCTACCAGCTCGACCGGTTCGTAGGCGGCGATAGCAACGCGGTCGCGCTCTCGACAGCCCAAGCCATCGCCGACAAGCCGGGCAACACGTCGTTCAACCCGCTCCTGCTCTACGGCGGTGTCGGGTTGGGCAAGACGCACCTAATGCAGGCCATCGGCAACCACATCCTGCAGACGCGCCCCGAGCTCGTCGTTCGCTACATCACGAGCGACGATTTCACCAACGAGTTCGTCGCCGCGATTCGGGAGAACAAGGGCAACGAGTTCTCGATGACGTATCGCTCGGTCGATGTGTTGCTCGTAGACGACGTGCAGTTCTTGGCAACGCGCGAGAAGACGCAGGACGAGTTCTTCCACCTGTTCAACAAGCTCTACCAAGACGGCAAACAGATCGTGCTCACGTCCGATCAGGCGCCGCGCGAGGTCAAGGGAGTAGAGCAGCGACTGGTGTCGCGCTTCGCGTGGGGCGTCGTGCTCGAAGTGCGTCCGCCCGGCTTCGAGACGCGCATGGCGATCCTGCAGCGCAAGGCCGAGGATGAAGGGCTCGACGTATCGCCTGAGATCATCGAGTTCATCGCGCACAACATCACCAACACCGGCCGCGAGTTGGAAGGCGCCATGATCCGCCTGCTCGCACGGGCGGGCAGCGTGGGACAGGAGTTGACGTTGCCGATGGCGAAGGAAGCTCTCCGAGACCTGATCCAGAACGCACCGACGCACCTGACGATCGACGAGATCATGCAGGTCGTCAGCGAGGAGACGGGCGTAACGGTCGAGCAGATGTGCCACAAAACGCGTCGGTCAGATCCTGTCCGCGCTCGGCAGCTGGCGATGCACCTGTGCAAGAAATACACGTCGCACAGCCTGAAGAAAATCGGCGTCCACTTCGGAGGACGCGATCACTCGACGGTCATCCACGCGCTCCGCAAAGTCGAAGACACCGCCGACGTAGACCCCGACTACCGCGCCACACTCGACGCCCTCGAACGCAAGGTCGAACTGCGCCGCCGCTAGGCCCCCGTCCTGGCAAACGCATTCCGCTTTTCTCGTCCACCTCCTCCCTTCCCAACCGTCGTCCCTGAGCAGTCACATCGGCTTATACGCAAGTGCTTGCGCGGCGCTACGTTTCCCCCACTCTCCACATCGTCATCCCCGACTTGATCGGGGATCCACAACTGCCTCTCACGTCAGCAACGACGCTATCGACGCGACGCCTATAGTGGTAATGGATTCCCGCCTGCGCGGGAATGACGGAGAGAAAGAGTTGGCGCATTCCTTGGCTGGCCCACATCCGCACAACGCACATCGCGCCCCAAAGAGACGACACACCTCCAGCCCACGACGCACTCCCTCCGCTGAAACCCCAAGCGACGCTCATTCGTCGTTATCGATACCGCTTCTCTCTCGCCCGCACCCCGCACGCTCATGACCTTTTCCGCTTCTAGCGCCGACCTGCTGCGCGCCTTGACGACCGTCGGCGGTGCGCTTTCGGGCAAGCCGACGATGCCGATCCTCGAATCGATCCTGTTCGAACGTGACGACAACAGCCTACGTCTGAGCGCGACCGACTTGGAGATCTCCATCGTCCAGTCGATCCCGGTCGATTTCGACGGAGAAGAAGGCCCGGCACGTATCGCGGTCCCGGCTCGCCGACTGCTCGACACACTGCGCGCCCTGCCCGACCTGCCGATCACGTTTACCGTCGCCCAGGATTTCGGCGTGACGATTCGGACGGATCAAGGCCGCTACAAAATGGCCGGATTCGACGGCGGCGATTATCCCGAGATTCCGCGTGTCGAGGGCGAGACGAGCGTCCGCACCGAGGGCGAGTTGATCAAGCGCGCCATCCAGAAAGCCAGCTTCGCTGTCAGCAAAGATGCGCTGCGACCTGCGATGATGGGCATCTACTTCCAGATCGGAGCCGATGGCGGCAAGGCCGTTGCCACGGACGGACACCGGCTGGTTCGCCTGAACATGGAAGACCTTACGGCGGATGAACAGACCGACTTCATCGTTCCGGAAAAAGCACTCAGCCTGACTGCGCGCGTGGCGAGCGACGGCCCCTGCACGCTGAGCGTATCGGGCGGATACGTTGGCTTCACGTTCGAAAACGCTCGCGTCGTTGCGCGCATGATCGAAGAGTCGTATCCCAACTACCAGGCGGTTATCCCGATGGAAAACGACCGTACGGCGACGGTCAACCGCCAGAGCCTGCTCGCCGCCGTCAAGCGCGTCGGGCTCTACGCCTCGGCCACGCTCAAGCAGCTTCGCCTGACGCTGACGACGGACCAGATTCAGGTCGCCGCCGAAGACGTGGACCGGTCGAGCGAAGCCAAGGAGACGGTCCTGGCCGATTTCTCGGGCGAGGAGATGACGATTGGCTTCAACGCCGACTACCTGACCGAAGTCCTGAGCAACGTCGACGCCGAGGACGTGGTGATCGCGCTTTCGTCGCCCAACCGCGCGGCCATCGTGACGCCGGGCGAGCAGCACGCGGGCGAAGATCTGCTGATGCTGATCATGCCGGTCATGCTCAACACGTACGCCTGAGCCGAGCGGCTCCAACGCACTCCGAACGGGAGAGTCGACGCGGTTCGGCTCTCCCGTTTGTCGTTTTGACAACGCGAGGAGAGATCTGAAGGACAGAAGTGCGCACGGCTTTCCGAAACGCTGAGCCGGTCAGACGGAAAGAATGTCCGTTCGACTGGCTCAGATCAGCGTCAGAGACGGATTACAGGCTTGGCACGGACCTCGCCTATCGACGGGTAGCCCATCGCGCTGCCCTATGAACGTCAAAACCATCACCGGCCCTTCCATCGCATCGGCGCTCAACGAAGCGCGAGCGCTGTATGGCGACCAGGTCGTCCTGCTCGAGTCGAACGGGCCTTCGGGCGACCGTCCGGCGCGCATTTCGGTCCTCGCGGATCGTGCCCTTGCCGAGCAGCCCGTTACCAAC